>CAMJQJ010000039.1 GCA_946408025.1 uncultured Faecalitalea sp. | reverse complement strand
ACGGCGACCACCGAGATCTACACTCTTTCCCTACACGACGCCTTCCGATCTCCAGCTCTATTGATACACGTACAGAAAAAATCGTTCAAGATGGTATGGATAAACTCATGGAAGGTAGAACGGTGTTTGTCATTGCACACAGGCTTTCAACCATTCAAAACTCTGATGCAATCATGGTACTTGAAAACGGTCGCATTATTGAACGCGGAAACCATGACGAGTTATTAAAACAAAAAGGTACATATTACCAGTTATATACCGGAGCCTTTGAACTTGAATAGTTCAAGGCTTTTTTATTTGTTTAGAAAAATTTAAGAATTTATACCATTTTATCCTAAGTTTTATTTTGTATCTTAATGATGGTGATATAAATGACAGATACAAAAAGAATTTTACAGTTCACAACTATCTTAGGAACAATTTTCTTAATAGGTTTGATTCTTTATTTTTTTATTCAAGGATATTTTACCGATTCTGAAAGATTACAATTTTTATTAAAACAAACAGGTATATTTGCCCCTTTGTTATTTATTTTATTACAAATCTTTCAAGTAATTATCCCAATTATCCCTGGTGGAGCAAGTTCTGCCTTAGGAATTGTTGCATTTGGACCTATTAGTGGGTTCATATATAACTATGTTGGGCTTGTGATTGGTTCTATTTTAGCTTTCTTATTAGTTAAAAAATATGGTAAGAACTTCATACTCAAAGTATGCGATCACAAAACCTATGACAAATATATCGGCTGGTTAGATAAAGGTAAAAAATTTGATAGATTCTTTGCTGCTGCAATCTTTTTTCCCTGTGCTCCAGATGATATTTTGTGCATGATTGCTGGTCTTACCAGTATGACCTTAAAAAAATTCACCATAATCATCATATTAGGCAAGCCCTTAGCTTTGATAGCCTATTCATATGGGTTAAGTGAAATTTTAAAAATCATCGATCATTTTATTTAGGAGGAATCATGGTAGAGATTATTGTTTATACATTTGGAATACTATGTGCCGGATTTGGCTTTTATATTCATTATCAGAAATGATAAAATAAATAGCGAGGTATATGAAGTATGGAACACACAGTATTAGTTGTTGAAGATGAAAAAGGAATTCGTGAAGCAATCGGAATTTATATGAAAAATCAAGGATATCATGTTATTTTAGCTAAAAACGGTAAAGAAGGCCTTGAAAAAATCCAGGAAAATAATGTTCATCTTGCGATTGTTGATATCATGATGCCTGTCATGGATGGAATCACCATGGTCATGGAGGCTCGTAAAAGATATGACTTTCCTATCCTCTTTTTAAGTGCTAAAAGTGAAGATATGGATAAAATCTTTGGTTTGAATATTGGAGCTGATGATTATATCACTAAACCTTTTGAATCCATGGAATTGATCGCAAGAGTTCGCTCTCAATTAAGACGTTACGAGCAAATTTTAGAACTTAAAAATAAAACTACGATTTCAAAAAATACAGGTAAATATATTGTGGGTGATCTTGAACTGGATACTTTGACCAAACAGGCAAAGATTCAAGACAAGACGATTCATTTAACACCGAAGGAATATCAGATTTTGGAACTGTTGATAAAACATCCGGGACAGGTTTTCTCGGCTAGTCAGATCTATGAAACCATTTGGAAAGAGGAGGCAATCAATACTGAAACAATCATGGTACACATACGAAAACTTCGAGAAAAGATTGAAGTCAACCCTAAAAAACCAGTTTATCTCAAAGTTGTATGGGGAATTGGATACAAAATAGAGAAGGTGTAATATGAAACATAAATATTCTTTTATTACTAGTTTTTTCATATTGATCACAGTTTGTACGATGACCATTCTAGGATTGTTCAAAAATGTTCAAGAGAATGCAACCTATGATGAATATGCTCTTGGGGATCAAACCATAGAAGCAATTTCTTATCTTATGCTAGAAAAAACCGATGAGTTAGATCCCGATTACGAAATGATCACTTTTGATGAAACAGATGCTCCAATCTCTGATGAACAAAAGGCCAGCGTCAATAGTAGTCTTCGCTCCATGTTTTCACAATATACGATACAGTTGGATAATGACGAAAACTTTGGATATAAAGTTCATTTCAATGATCAAACTATAACGCATAATATACCTAATAACATAGATAAAACAAAAGCACTTTATTATAACGAGATTCATTTTGATAATGAATCTATTCAAGCTTCTCAGAATTCATCCTATTATTGCTATGATTTTTTAAGTGTAGATGACCTATATCATGTATATGAGCAGGCAAATTTTATTCTAAGTGGAAATGCACGTAATCAAGTACTTATAAATTTGCCAAAAAATATTTCTTTTACATTTTATATTCCAAAGGATCTAGAGGCCAATAAAAAAATCATTGTGAATTCACTTAATATTCCAGATGCTTTTATACAATTTATTATTTTTGCAATTATCATAGTTGCAATCATCATATTGGCATTTATTCTTATATTTCCAATTGAAATTGAAACCAAAACACAGCCATTTTACTCAGCTGTACGTATGAAATTTGAAATTGCCTGTATTTTCTATACATGTGCATTAACAATCTTTTTGCCAGGCTGTTTATATCTCTCTGGAAAAATAATGAATGGCAGCATCTTAAGATGGTTAGAACAATATAAGATCTTTAAACCACAATTTATTTGTTATTTACTCAATTTTATCGCTTATATCATTACATTTACGACCATTGCCTGTATTTTCGTCTATGTTAAAAATATAATCAAAACAAAGCCCCTGCACTTTTTAAAGACAAACAGTCTAAGTGGCATGTTCATTAGTTATATCAAACTTGTTTTAAATGAAGCTGCCACATTTGATTTAGCAAATAGTCTAAACAAGAAAATATTGATCTTTGTAGGTGTCAATATGATTGCGTGCATCATACTATGCCTATTTGGTCCTTTTGGTATTCTTCTTGCAATAGGTTATGGAATCTTGTGTTTTGTTTATCTTAAAAAACAATTAGAAAAAGTTCAGGAAAATTATCTGTTAACACTTGAACATGCAATGTCTTTGGCAAAAGGTGATTTTGAAATCACACAAAATCAAGATGCTGGCATCTTTAATTCCTTAGAATATGAATTATCTTCAATTCAAGTCGGATTTGAAACAAGTTTAAAGGAAAAAATCAAATCACAGAATTTAAAAACCGAATTGATAACAAATGTTTCTCACGATCTAAAAACTCCTCTAACAGGTATCAAAAATTATCTTGAGTTATTAAATAATCCAGATTTAGATTCGAAAACACGAAATGAATATCTAACAACATTGACTAGCTATACAGATCGTTTAAATAATTTGATACAAGATTTATTTGAAATTTCCAAGGCAAACAGTGGGAATATCGATCTAGAACCACAAAAAATCAATTTAATTGAATTTATGGAACAAGTTCATGCAGAAAATATGTCTTTACTAGAAGAAAAAAGTTTGATCCTTGTTTTTGAACACGATGACAAAGATATTTGCTGTAAATTTGATCCAGATAAAACTGTTCGTATTTTTGAAAATCTGATATCAAACATTTCAAAATACGCGTTAGAAAATACGCGTGTGTTTGTAACATGCAAAAAAGAGAAAAACTATGCAACCATCACATATAAAAACATCTCCAAGACTTTCTTAGACTTTGATCCTGAACAGATCACAGAAAGGTTTGTACGAGGAGATGCTTCTAGACATGAAAGCGGCAGCGGCCTAGGCCTGGCGATCATTAAAAGTTTTGCGGAAATACAAGATGGACAGTTTAAAATCGAAATTGACGGCGATGTATTTAAAGCCATCTTAAAGCTGCCATTATTCAAATAAATCTACATGACCAAAGGATTCAACTTTATCATTATGGACAATCAAGCCTCCATCTTCATAGATGGCATAGAGCGGTTGTCCTTTTTCTTTTAGAACTCGTTCTATACTTTGTTTTTGAATATTAGAAGCGTGATAATGCACTTCAATTTTAAAACCATCTATGCACCCTAAACCTGATAAATATTCAAAAGTATGGTAATCTTCATCTGGAGTTATATGATATTCTCTTAACTGAATCATCGCTCCTGCACTATATCCTATCATCAACCCTTGATAGTTTTTTAAGATCTTCTTTAGCTTAAACTCTTTGATTCTTTTCATCATAAGATCTGGAGCTCCACCTGTCAAAAGAATAATGGAACTGCCAAGCACTTTTTTCAACACATCTTCTTTAGAGTCTTTAAAATAATTTACCCAATGGACCTGATTTTCCTTTAATCCATATTTAAAGAAGACATCCGTATTTGAGCGATACCAAATACCTTGTCCCTTACCATATTGTTTGTCCCAGTCATCACTGCTTGTTGTATCGTCAAAAAAACTGAAAGCTAATACACAGACTTCATCATCTGGCTTGATCAACTTTCTTAATATGGGATAACACCACTTTTCATCGATCATACTGGTATTCATCAAACAATGCTTGATTCCCTTAAACTGAAAAGACATAAACTTCTTATATGCTTCTTCATTCAGTTTTAAACAGTGATATAATAAACGTTTCTTTTCATCAAAAACCGTCTCAATATTCAATTTTTCGGAATCTAAGATCAACATCCCACCCTGCCATTCATTTACATATAACTTTAATGTATTCCATGAATAAAGGATATATTCTTTCTTTTTCTTCACCAAATGTGTTTCATATTCATTTTTATCAAGTAAATATATTAATTCCATAGATAGATTAAAATACAATTTAGAACCAAAATCAAGAAAAGACTCACACCATTAAGTGTGAGTCAAATTTCTGTTTTTATTCCTGTTCGCGTTTTTTGCGAAGAATTAGAAGTAAGCCTCCTAATAATCCAGAGCCTAATAACATAGTCATATATGCATTCATATTTGTCTGTGTCGAAGTATTTGTATCATCGTCTTTCTTATCTGGATCAACTGGGATTTCTTTCTTCTTAAATACGGCTACATATGTAGCTTCTTCATAACGACCTTCAGCATTCTTTGTTGGTACAAATTCTAAATCACTACTAATCTTTTCA
Source organism: uncultured Faecalitalea sp. (assembly GCA_946408025.1). Classification (GTDB taxonomy): domain Bacteria; phylum Bacillota_I; class Bacilli_A; order Erysipelotrichales; family Erysipelotrichaceae; genus Faecalitalea. The sequence continues at coordinate 8,805 of CAMJQJ010000039.1, read as the reverse complement.
TCATTTAGATACCATCCATCAAATTCATAGCCATCATTACATACGGCTTTACTTCCCTCAGGAGTTCCAATTTCAGGATTAATTACATCCTCTGTATTTGTTACAGAACCACCATCTTTTGCCTCATAATGAATTGTTACACTTTCTAATTCAGCAAAACTTACTGTGAATGTCTGATTTGTAGTATACGTTGTATTATCAAATTCTGGAGCTGTACCATTTCCAAGCTCAGTTGATGATTCATCAACCCACTTATCGTTATGGTAACCTGCATCCGGTGTCGCTACAACATCTGCTTCAGGAACAATTGGTGTAGGTTCAATATAATTTCCATCTTCATCTGTAAATGTATGTAATTCATATGTTGTACCTTCTACTTTACCATTTTCTGTAGCTTCATATTTGAATAGAATCTGATATTTATCTGGGATATTATCGCCTGGATCTTCTGGATTTTCACCAATTTCATCTTTTGCGAAATATACTTTCAAGATTAGGCTTCCATCACCAGCAACAGTTCCATCAAATACATTATTTGCATTTGGATCCAATGCATATCCTTCTGGAGCTTGTTTATCAGCGTCTGTTACAGACACTTTTGTATCTGTTGTAGCTGTACGTACATCACTTGTTGCTGGATCACCATAATTTCCATTAGCATCACTTAGATAGATATTTACAGTATATGGAGTATTTTCATTAGGTGTGAATTTCGCAGTATATGTTGCTGATTCATAAATTCCATCTGTATTTCTTGATGGTTTATAAGCCAAATCAGAACCAACTTTTGTATCTCCTAAATACCATCCATCGAATGTATAGCCAACTTCTGCTTTAGCTGTAGAACCTTGAGGATTTCCTGTAGCTGGAGCAACAGTTTCAGTATCAAGGCTTACTGAACCACCTTTGGTTGCTTCATAATTGATGGTTACATTTTCGTTTTCAACAAAGCTTACTGTAAATGTCTGATTTGTTGTATACGTTGTATCACCAAATTCTGGAGCTGTACCATTTCCTAGCTCAGTTGATGATTCATCAATCCACTTATCGATATGATAGCCTGCATCAGCTGTAGCTTCTACTTTTGCATCTGGTGTTGTAGCTTCTGGTTTAACATAATTTCCATCTTCATCTGTGAATGTATGTAGTTCATATGTTTCACCAGTTACTACACCATTTTCTGTAGCTTCATATTTGAATAGAATCTGATATTTATCTGGGATATTATCGCCTGGATCTTCTGGATTTTCACCAATTTCATCTTTTGCAAAATATACTTTCAAGACTAGGCTTCCATCACCGGCAACGATTCCGTCAAATACATTATCTGCATTTGGATCTAATGCATATCCTTCTGGAGCTTGTTTATCAGCATCCGTTACAGACACTGTTGTGTCTGTTTCAGCAGAACGTGTGATACTTGTAGTAGGTTTATCAGGATAATTACCATCTTCACCTTCTAGATATGTTTCAACTACATATGATGTATCACTATTAGCAATCCATTGTGCATATAGAGTTACATTATTTTGAAGAGCTGTAATTTGAGCATTTTCAGCATACTGAGTTCCTGTTCCATCTGGACGAGTATTCCAAGAACCAAATGTATAGCCAGCACGTTCAAACATATTCTCTTTTACTGTGTATGTATCACCAGCATCATAACGATCAGCTTCAGGAGCCGTTCCTGTTCCACCATTCGCATTGTAACTGATTTCACCATAAACAGTTAAGTTTCCGTAATTATAATCGATATCATAATTATTAGTTACATCGTTCTCTCCATCTTTAATGGAAGCTGTAAAAGTATTCTGACTTGTACCGATTGAAGTCTGACTACCCGTAAAGTTATAACTAATCACTTGAGAATCATTAACTAATTCAGGCTCTTCAACAACGGTGTTATCAATTAATGCTTGACCATTATATTTCTTTTCAGCTGTTTTACTTGTTATAGAAATAGACTTTGGCAGAATTGTGATAGTACCTGGAACTGTAGTTATGTAATAATTACTAGTTACATCTTCTTGATTCACACCAGAAGTAATCTTAATGTTTTCACTTGGAGTAATTATACCAGGTATATTGGTTCCCACATTTGTTGCTTTAGCAATTGCATTTACCGCAACAATCGTATCACCATTTAATAATCCCTTATTCTCATTCTGCGTTGTCCATGTATAACCTGTAACAGACTGTTCTTCTCCGTTATATGTAAATTCATCGGAATTACCGGTTATAACAACTGGTCTTTGTTGAATTGTTAATGTAGCACTTGCAGTAGCATCATTGTAATTATGATTAACTGCTTTGACATCAATTGTATACATTCCTACATTTTTGAATTCTGGCATTATTGTAGACCAAGCATCTTCACCCTGACTATGTTCTTTATAGTATAATGTTGTTCCATTTGTTACTAACGAAGTAGCATTATCAAGTTTTTGACTTTGACCATTATATATAACAGTCTTAGAGTTAATCGTAACAGCATTTAAAGAAGCATCAGCTGGAGTAACAGTTAAAGTACCTGGAACATAAGTAATGTCGTAACAGAATGTACGATCTTCATTACCATTAACAATATTGACTTGACCAACTGGATTTGGTTTAGATCCTACATCTTTAATTGTTCCTATTGCAACTACATCACCACTAAATGTATCACCTGTAGCTAACGTTCCTGTTTGTGTAACAGAACTGTCTGCAAACAAATTACCATCGTAAACATGGGAAGCTGTAGCCCCAGTTAAAGTGATAGGCCTTTGATTAACTGTTAATGTTCCATCAACAAAATTAATTGTATATGCTTCTGTAACATCTACATTACCATTCATGATCTTAACAGAGCTTGGATCGACTATATTTTTAGTATTTCCTACTGTAGTAATTGAGCCATTAACTTTAATAGAAGAACGATTTAATATATCAGTTTGTAAAGTTTCACCACTAACTATAAATGTTCCATTTGTTAATGGAGTTCCATTATAGATTTTATCATCAGTTGTTGCAGTGATGGTGATAACACGATCCGCTTTTTTATCATTTGTTATTTCTAATGTACCTGGCTGTAAAGTAATATTATAACTACTTGTTGCGGCAGTATTATCTGTTTCACTATTTCTTATCTGTATAGAATTCTCAGTAATAATACTGAAACTTGTACCAGGTTCTAATTGAGAACCAGTTAGATTAATAGAAGTAATAGAATCTGTATCCGCTAGTCCACTAACAACTGTATAATCACTATTAGTTGCAACCAAAGGTGTACCATCATATTCTTTAGATTTATTGTTTGCTTTTACAACTAAATCTATTTTATTGATGGTAAATGTACCAGGGGTTACATTAAATCTAACATTTTCGCTGTTAATTGGATTACCATCCGCATCTAAAACCGTAGGTTCATGGTCAAATGTTACTTCGTACTCACTAGCATAGCGTCCAGATGTAGAAATTTCATCATTGCTTAATGTCCATTTTTTTGTATCCAAATTTGGATCATCTGTTTCAAATGTAGCTGTATATGAAGCACCATTTACAACATCTTTGTAGTTTTGAATTTGACCATTATAGTCTGTTTCAGCATCATTAATTGTGATATTGACTACAACAGATGCATCTATTGGTTTAATATAAATGTATCCTTTTTTTGGTGTAATGTTGTAGTTATTTGTAACTTCGTTTCCATCTTTATCTAAAATTCGAATATCCGAAATTACATTGTCTACTCTTTCACCTTGTTCTTGAGCTGAACCAGTATATTTTGCAGTAAATGTATGACCTGAAGCTAGAGAAGTACCATCTACTACTTTACCCGATTCAATGCTATGAGGTTTACCATCGTAATCAAAGTCGCCAGAATCTGCCTGAATCGTGACTGAACGCTTTTTGATTAATAAATGAGCCTCATTAATTACCGGTGTATTGAATTGATTTGTTACATCAACTCCACTAGCATTTTTAATCACAATATCTCCAGTAAGCTCTACACCATAAGTATCTGCATTTGTTCCACTAGCACTAAATTTTGCTTCTACGCTATAACCTTCTAATGCTTTTCCTGTATCGTCTGTAAATACTTCTTCTTTAATACCAGATACAATCTTTTGAGTTCCATCATAAGTATATTCTGCACTATTTGGTGTAATTGTTACATTAAACTTCTGTCCTTCTGGACGATCTGTAACACTTAATGTTCCCGATTGCCAATCAAAACTATAATTACTTGCTTTAGTATTCGTTTTGATCTGTTCTAATGTTAACGCTTGATCAATCACATTATCTACAGTACCTGGAGTTGTAATTGTACTTTCTCCAGTATAGTAATATGATGTAAAACCTTCATTCTCAACAAAGCCTAACGAAGTCTCATTTTCCAACACAACTGCAGGAATATAGTTAGTTGTCGTTGCCCATGTATTTAACGGCGTTCCATCATAAACTTTACTAGCATCTGGTGCCTTAATTGTTACAGGACGTGGATTGATAGTAATCTTATGCTGTTCAGATTGACTTGTATACGTTTCACCATTAATAACTGTTACAAAGCGAACGTAAACAACATAATCTAAAGAAGCGCCCGTATTTACATCTTTTCTTGTAATAGGCTCATCAGACCAAGACTGACCATCTATTGAGTATTCAATCTTTTCTGTCACAAGGTTATTATCGATTAAACTTCCATTCACAGTTAAACCATGCTCAACACCATCATAGTATCCAAGATAATCGGTAACACTCAGTTCATTTTCACGATTATATTTAACATTAATAACTAAACCTTGTTCATTCTCACCATGAGATGTTACAACTCCAGAACGTTGATACTGTGTAGAAATACAGTTATAGCCCTCATATGATTTTGGATTAGCTGTAACATAATCTCCTACATTAGCTGATTTTTTTTCTGTTTCTGTTTCAATAGTTTGATATGTTCCGTCTGGCATTTGTAATTGATGATTTACAAGATAAGATTGTGTTTGTTTTGTATAATAGAAAACTACAGTTTCTCCATCTTGATTTTTTGTGACAGTCATTTGTGGATCAGAAACGATCATATAACCTTTAAGACCTGATTGTTCTTTAACACTAGGAGACTGTACTACAACTTGAGAAGTCGTATCAGGTACTGATTGAACGCTATCCTTAATAATAGGTTGTTGCGTTTCTATATCAATATAACGAATTGTAAAAGACCAAGTTGGTTTCTTCGTATATTCAACTTCAAAAATCTGACCACTATGAGTTAATATTTTTTGACTTGAACCAGAATTTGCTGTATATCCTTCAACTTCTTTAGGCTCGACTAATACATAAGAATTAAGTTCAGCACTTCCATTTGTATCCTCTGTAATACTTTCTTTGGTTTCTGCATCAATATAACGAATTGTATATGGTACAATTGAAGCATTTTTCCATTTTGCGTATAAAGTCAAGTTTTCAACAATATTTGTCTCTTCGATAAATGGATAATTGAAATTTTCATCTGTATACCAACCTAAGAATTCATCCCCTTCTTTTGTTGGAGTTGGAAGCTGTCCTTCAATTGATTCATATTTTTTAACAGTGATTGGATCAATCGGACCAGCTCCATTTGTTTCAAATTTAACAGTATATTCTGGATTTTCCCACTTAGCATAAAGTTGAATATTATGAGAAGGCATGACTGAATTCCAGTCTACTTTCTCTTCAAAGTTTGGTGAAGTATACCATCCAGCAAATACCGCATCATCATCCACTGTTGCAGGAGGTTGAATGTCATCATCATTAGGTTTAGCATTTGCCAAGGCCTCTTCATACTCTAAATTTTCATTTCTAATTCCTACACAATTTTCAAAAGTAATTGTATAACTATTACGAGTATAATATAGCGTACTATTATACGTATTCATGCGGTCATAAGTGAAGCCTGGTATTTCAATTATATCTCCTTCATTAATAGTCCATCCTCGAGGCAAAACACCAGTCGTATATTCTTCATACTGCCGATCACTATTAACTTTTTCAACCATATAATATATATCTTCAGTATTTGATTTTTCTCCATATCGGTTTATATCGTATGCAGGCATAGCACTCATAGCACCAACACTTGTTTGTTGATCTCTTCCTGTATACCACATATATTCACTATGAGCATCGTCAGTCCAAATAGAAGATACATCTTCACCATATTTAGCAGAGATTGTTAAATTATCTTGTTTTTGCCATTCCCCACCTAAGAAACCATTTCTTACATATAAATAGAAATTTACATGGAATGTTTTTCGATTAAAATAAACCGTTTTTACAGCTTGTCCATCTGAGGTAATGGTAACATCTTCATCTTTTGTTGTATCTCTTTCTACACCATTAGGATCAATATTGGCATTATTCCAATCAGTATTCGTGATGCTTAGAGATCCTGTTGTTGGTATTATATCTCCAACTTGTCCTCTTCCTGTTTTTGAAGTGATGTAATCATATCCACCAGTTAAACTTTCCAACATATAAACTACTGTATAACCAGCATTTGTATTTTCACGCCATATAGCATATAAGCTGGTTTGATTAGCTGGCATAGTTACATTTCCATCAATTGCCTCACCATTATTGGTTAAAGACCAACCAATAAATTGATATCCCAAACGAGTAGGTTCATCAATGTCATTTACTATCGTACCTAAATTTTGACCATATCTAACAGATACACTAGGAACATAGCTTCCTTTATCACCAGTAATAAAAGATAGATTATAAAAGTTTCGATCATATTTAATTTCTATTACTGTATTACTCTCTGTAGTTGTAGGTGTGATCAAAATATTTTGGAAAGATAAAGAATGAAAGCCTTCATATGTTTTTGCTTCAGCTGCAGTGTAATTACCAATATAGCCTTCTTTAGTTTCTTCATCAGTCTTTACATAGTCACTACCATCTGGAGTTTGTAACATATGCCTTACAGTATATGTTTGTTTTTCTCCTGAATATTTAACAGTATATGTAACATCTTCAGTAACACTCGGAATGTCAATTGAAACTGTTGGTTGGTCAATTGTATATCCTTCTAATATTGGAGAAGTTACTTCTGCCTTAAATGCATCACCATTAGCAACAGTCGCTATATATGAATCAAATGCTTGATTTTCCGTGTCGGCAAAAACATAATCAATTTTGATAGTATGTGTGGTCTGAGCTTCATAATATGCATAACAATTCATATCTGCATTTATTGGACCAAACTCTGCAATTTGATTACCTTGTCCATTGGGTTCTGTAAACCATCCAACAAATTTTTCACCTTTGTTATTTAGAACAGGACGACTTGGAGGTGTAGTTGATTCACCAGCTTTTACATATTGAATATTCGATCCAGTTGTAGTAACTCCAATTGGTATTCCATTTTCATCATAATACCTGACTTCATAATATATTGGTTTTTCATCATCACCTTCATCTACAACTGAATTAGCAGAAGTATTATCTGAATTATCAGATACTATATTATTATCTTCTGAAGGCTCATCTTTATCGGTTGCTTCTTCTGAAATTTCTTCCTTATAAATAAGTTTTATCGCCTTTTCTGATTTTGAAAGAATAAGATTTTGACCTAAAACATATTCATTATCAGGATCAATAACATGATCTAAAGTATACCCTCCTATAGGCAACTCTATATCAATTGCTTTTACCGTATCATCTACATAGATTCCACTGAAAACTTTATCTTCTATTAATTTATTCCCAGCTTCATCTAGATATTCAACAGTTAAAACAGCATCCTCTTTAGGAGGTTCTGTTTCTACTTGATCCGTCGATTCTTCTGGTACTGTCGGTTCTTCACTAACCGGCTGGCTACCGGATTCTATGACCGGATCATCTAGACTCTGGGCAAAAACAAAAAATACGTCTCCAGCTCCTAGCTGCATTGCCATACACAGTGATAAGAACAATGCAACTATACGATTTATAAATTTTCGCATACCCTTACTCCTCTCTTACCTTTACACTTCTCAAGTAATCGATAAAGTAATGTTAAAGCGAGCCTATTTCTTTATTACTGTTTTAATGTATTACTAAAAAAGCATAAAGTTTCTATAGACATATTATACCCTCCCCCTCGGTTTAACGTCAATGAAAACGTTTACATTATTGAAATAAAAAAAGCTGTGCTTTCACACAGCAAAATATTAACGTTTAATTTGAGCTACAAGTTCTGGATCTTTAGCCGTTGTCATGACATCTGTTACACGATCCGTTGCAGCACCGGTTTTGGTTGTCTTAATGTATATCTGCCCTTCTGCGGGATGACTGTCATCTACTATGTAATTGTACACATCAATTTCTAGATCATACATTTTAGCATCTTCACGATTTGTAAAGTATTGATCAATAGGAAGCGTTGCGGAAACAATTTCATAAGCTTGATCACTCGCAGCTTGAATTTGATCTTGTGTATAAGAATCATCCATATTTAAATGAACTCTTAATGTAGCACTCTTTAAATTAACCGTAACTTCTTCAACACCACCAATACCTGAAGCCTGTTCTTTAATCGTATTCATTGCTTCTTCTGTAATGCTTGGGTTAAGATCTTCGCCATTAAAGCGATTTCCAACAACAGGTTCACCCTGACCACCCATACTTGTTAATAATACATAAGCTACTATCACTACAGGTATAGCGATTATAATCAATGTAAACCAAACAAGCTTATGCCCTTGTTTGGGTTCTATACTTTTTTTCTTCGTTTTTTTAGGTTCTGTCTTATTTAAAGCCATAAAACTACCCTCCTAGTGATTAGTATACCATAAAATTAACGTT
>CAMJQJ010000038.1 GCA_946408025.1 uncultured Faecalitalea sp. | reverse complement strand
AGATTTCCATTGGTGACTGGAGTTCAGACGTGTGCTCTTCCGATCTTGTTGTTCTGTTGAGATGGAGAAATCCATCTCTTTTTTTTGTTCTTTGAGTTAGTTTCGGCAAACTTCATGTTGACACCTCTTGTTTGTTAGAGTAAACTAACTAGTGTTAGATAAGGCTAACAGGAGGTAACTATGATGCCATTAACATTTGCCAATACGAATCACGGTTATGTGATTCAACGAATTACAGGTCAGGATAAAGTTAGGGTGCATTTGAGAAATCTTGGCTTTGTTGAAAATGAAACGGTTTCTGTAATTCAAAGTATTCAAGGGAACCTGATCGTCGAAGTTAAAGGTGTTCGAATAGCCCTCGATAAATCGTTAGCACATCGAATCATGGTTTAACAAAGAGAGGATGAAGAGTATGAAGTTGTTAAAGGACTGTAAGCCTTCGGAAACGGTCGTGGTTAAAAAAATCACTGGTGCTGGTGCAACCAAACGTCGCATCATGGATATGGGAATTACCAAAGGAGTAGAAATACACATCCGTAAAGTAGCTCCTTTAGGAGATCCTATTGAGTTGAATATTCGTGGGTATGAATTATCTCTGCGCAAACAAGATGCACAGATGATTGAAGTAGAATAGGAAAGGGAAGTTGTATGGAAATCAAAATTGCATTAGCCGGTAATCCGAATAGTGGTAAAACGACTTTATTTAATAATTTAACTGGATCAAGACAACGTGTCGGGAACTGGCCAGGAGTGACTGTAGAAAAAAAAGAAGGATCATTAAAAGGTACAAATGATGTGACGATTCAGGATTTACCTGGAATTTACTCGTTATCACCGTATTCTTTGGAGGAAGTTGTTTCGCGAAACTATTTGGTCAACGAAAAACCGGATGCTATTTTAAATATCGTTGACGGAACAAATATTGAACGTAATTTGTATTTGACAACACAATTGCTGGAGTTGCAAATTCCTGTAGTTGTTGCGGTTAATATGATTGACTTGGTTGAAAGAAACGGGGACATGATTGATTTAAATCGTTTAGCTCAAGAATTGGGTTGTCCAGTAATGGCTATATCTGCATTAAAAGGTAAAGGAACAAAAGAAGTAGCCGCAAAAGCTGTAGAAGTAGCTAAAAAACATCAAGTTGCATTAATACCAGATATCTATGATAAAACGGTCGTTTCTGCTTTATCGAAGATTCAATCGGAACTTCAAACGCATATTGATGACTCAATGGCACGTTGGTATTCTGTCAAAGTATTCGAAAGAGATGAAAGAATTGATGAATTCTTAAAATTAACTGATGATAAAAAATCTAAAATTGAACTATTAATCAAAAAGGTAGAAGAAGCTTTGGACGATGATGCAGAAAGCATCATTACTTCGCAAAGATATGATTATATTGGAACGATTGTCCAACATGCGGTGAAGAAGAAAGGTTCTAAACATGAATTATCTGTTTCAGATAAAATCGATAAAATTGTCACAAACCGTATCTTAGCTTTACCAATCTTTATTTTGGTTATGTATGTTGTATACACTATTGCGATGGGTGGAACTTCTATCTCAATTGGTACGATTGGTACTGATTGGGCAAATGATGTTCTTTTCGGTGATATCGTACCAAACTTCTTTGATGGAATCTTAACATCATTACATGTCAACGGTGTTTTATATGGTTTGATAATGGATGGTATTGTCGGAGGTGTTGGTGCCGTTCTAGGATTTGTGCCTCAGATTTTAGTTCTATTCTTATTGTTATCTATCATGGAAGATGTTGGATATATGTCTCGTGTGGCGTTTATCATGGATCGTATCTTCCGTCGATTTGGCTTAAGTGGAAAGAGTTTTATTCCAATGTTAGTTGCTACTGGATGTGGCGTTCCAGGAATAATGGCAAGTCGTACGATTGAACAAGATCGTGATCGAAAGATGACAATCATGACAACAGGCTTTATTCCTTGTGGAGCAAAGATGCCAATTATTGGTTTATTTGCTGGTGCTGTTTTTGGAGGCAGTTCTTTAGTCGCAACGAGTGCTTTTGTGATTGGAATTGCAGCTGTCATCATCAGTGGTATCATTTTAAAGAAATTTAAATCTTTTGCTGGAGAACCTGCTCCATTTGTTATGGAATTACCGGCTTATCATCTACCAAGCGCAGGAAATGTATTACGCGCGACCTGGGAAAGAGGATGGAGCTTTATTAAACGTGCAGGGACAGTTATTCTTTTAAGTTCGATTATTCTTTGGTTCTTACAAGGCTTTGGCTTTACCAATGGTCAGTTTGGTATGGTGGAAGACAATAATACTTCTTTACTTGCTGATATCGGAAATGCGATTGCATTGATCTTTGCTCCTCTTGGATGGGTTGGAGATATGGCTTGGAAGGCAACCGTTGCTACCTTTACTGGACTCATTGCTAAAGAAGAAGTTGTCAATACATTTGGCGTACTATATAACTTTAGTGAAGTTAGTGAAGAAGGAAATGAAATTTGGACTTTGATTGCTCAAGATTTTACTCCAATTGCAGCTTACAGCTTTATGATCTTTAACTTGTTATGCGCACCATGTTTTGCGGCAATGGGTGCTATTCGTCGTGAGATGAATAACACTAAATGGACATTGGCTGCGATTGGCTATATGTGTCTATTTGCTTATGTTTCAGCTTTGATCGTATACCAATTGGTGGGTTTAGCTATTGGAGAAGTCGCTTTTAACTTCTGGACGATCGTTGCGCTTGCATTATTGATAGGTGTCATATATCTTTTATTTAGACCAGGTTATAAACCTAAATCAGAAGCTTTGGATCTAAAAGGAATGCAGACTGCAAAATAATATAAAAAAGGGGGATCAAGGATGGGCGATGTTATAGTGCTAATTGTTTTAGTCTTGATTATTGGACTAGTTATAAGATCAATGTACAGGCAACGTAAAAACCCCAAAGAATGTACCGGTGATTGTACAACTTGTGGAACTTCGAGTTGTAAAGTTGACTGGGATTTGATTAGAAAAGATATTCGGGAGCAAAAATAGATTGCTCCCTTTTTATTAAGTATATTATATTGATTAATAGAATTTTTTGGTTCCTAGCATATTTTTAATATTTATCATTTTGTTAAAATTATATGGTAGAAATGTCGTTTTTTATGTAAACTTATGGATAAGGAGTTGAAAAAATGAATCAAGAATACTTAAAGAAATACGCCAGACTGCTAGTGGTAAGTGGTCTTAACGTCCAAAAAAATCAGATTGTTGTTATTAAAAGTCCGCTTGAAGGTTCCAAGTTGGTTCATTGTATCGTAGATGAATGTTATAAAGCGTGTGCTAAAGATGTAATTGTTAAATATCAAGATGAAATCATTACACATAAACGATACCTTTATTCTGACCCAGAGATTTTTAAAGATGTTCCAGATTATGATGCAGAATTTTATAATCAAACTTCAAAAGAAAAAGCTTGCTATCTTACTTTGGTTGGAGATGATCCGGATTTAATGAAGGATGTAGATCCTTCTCGCATGATGGATTATCAAAAAGCCTTTCGATCTAAAACGAAGCCATATCGCAATCGTTTAGACCATATGGAGTGCCAATGGTGTATTGGAGCTGTGCCATCCTTAAAATGGGCAAGAAAGATTTATCCAGATCTTGATGACGAAGCTGCCATTGAAAAACTATGGAATGCGATTTTTAAAGTGTGTCGTATCGATGAAAAGGATCCAGTTGAAAACTGGAATCGACATCGTGCTTCTTTTGAGAAAAATGTTCGCATCTTAAATGAAATGGATATTGACCATTTCGTTTATACGAATTCTCTAGGAACTAATTTAAAAGTTGGTATGCCAGAAGATTATATATTTTGTGGAGGAGGATCGTATTTAAACGATGGAACATATTATTTTCCAAATATTCCAACAGAAGAAGTTTTTAGTATGCCACATCGTTTACAAGTGAATGGGCGTTTAGTTGCTTCCATGCCTTTAGTGTATAATGGAAATCGTATTGAAGATTTTTGGTTTGAGTTTAAAGATGGAAAGGTTATAGATTTCGATGCCAAAATAGGAAAAGATGTATTAGAAAGTCTTTTGAATGCGGATGAAGGAGCACGCTATCTAGGGGAAATTGCGTTAGTTCCATATTCATCTCCAATTAAGAGTTTAGATACATTGTTTTATGAGACTTTGATTGATGAAAATGCTTCCTGTCATTTTGCCTTGGGCCAATCATATCCCGAATGTATTAAAGAAGGGTTGAATCAAACAGATGAAGAATTAAAGGAAAGAGGAGCTAATCAATCTTTGATCCATGTTGATTTTATGGTTGGAACGAAAGATTTACAAATCAAGGCGATTACAAGAAATAGTCAGGAAATAGATGTTTTTACACAAGGGAATTTCAGTGTAGAATTTGACTAAACTGTAGAAAAACTATAATATAAATATATTAGGGGGAAGTGTCATGCCAAACGAAACAAAAGATAAAACAACATTGGAAAAACTAAAAGAATTGCAGGAAAATGATACGATATCTTCTCTTGACTTTGAAGAGCCAGAATTAAAAACATTTGATGTTACAAATATTTTTGAAATAGATAACGAACAAAAAAAGCCAGAGAAGAAAAAGTTTACTTTTGGCAAACGAGCAAATCGTCATGCAAGCCAAGTGAAGATCAAAACGAATGAGTTCGATAATACTCAGCCGATTATTGAAGATATTCGATTCTCGCAAGAATTAAAAGATATAGAAGGCGATTCGTCATCAAAAATAGAAGAAATTATAGAAAACCAACCAGAACCTGTTCAAGAACAATCTCTTGAAAAAGAAAATATAACAGAAGAGAAAGCTGAACCAGTTATTGAAGAAAAAGTGGTTGAAGAAGTTATCACTCCAGAAGTAGTTGAAACACCAGAATCTATCGAAGAAGATGTCGAAGAAGTAGAAGAATTTGAAGAAATTGAAGACATCGATGAAGAAATTGAAGAGGTAGATGAAGATGTTGAAGATTATGACGAAGACGAAGTGAAAGAGGAAGAAATCAATGATTCCGACGAAACAGAGGCAGTCTTCAATGAAGAGCAGGATGAGCTTTTCATGGAAAAGAAAAAATTTCTTTTATCTCAATATCAAAAAGAAGAAGCATATTTGGAACAAAAATCCAAAGAAGGTTACCATTTTGTTCGCCATGTAGGAAAGAAATTCTATTTTATCCAAGGGGAACCGGCTGATTATTACTATTCAATCAATTATTTTGCCGAAGAACCAGATGCAGACCAGTGGCGTGAATGGGAACAAGATGGATGGAAACTAGTAAGTCGTTCACCTGCTAAGAAAAAACGTGAAGCTGGATGGTTTATCTTTAGAAATACAGAACGTAAAGGGGAGTATCGTAAAGAAATCGACAATGAAGAGGAAAAGTATCGGTTCTATCGCAAATATTCAAATTCATGTCGTTCTACGATGTTCTTGATCTTTATGTGTATGGCAATGTGTGCAGTTGCTGCTTATCTGCAGTGGGTATTTAGAGGATATCTATGGGGATTTGCCCTATGTGGCGTTGTATTCCTGATTGCCTTTATCGTTTTCTGTATGTATGGAAGAATGCTTAGAAATTCGAAGAAAACTGCAAGAATGTTACAGGCAAAACTTCGTACCAAAGAAAGGCGTGCTGCTTTTTATGCTCAACATACTTTTGAAACAGATGAAACAGAAGAAGAATTGGATACAGATTGGAATACATTGGAACAAACTTCCCAAACACAGAAATTACGTAGAAGAAGCAAATAGATGATCATTGGATCATCTATTTTTTTTGTTATGAAAATATTTTTCATATTTTCATTGACATTTTCAATCGTTTTCATTATATTATCCATATAGGCTGGGAAAAGAAATAGTAAGATAGTTATTTTTTTAAAGAGAGTTCTTGGCTGGTGAAAAAGAATAAAGAAGACTATCTGAACACATCTTGGAGCTGTATGGGTGAATTGAGTAATCTATACCGGTTGTCACCGTTAAAAGACAAGAGTATGTTAGTACTTGATGAGGCAGATATCGTGAGGTATTTGTGAAAAAAGGTGGAACCACGTAAGTTAAACTTTCGTCCTTAGGATGAAAGTTTTTTTGTATAAATGGAGGTCAAACACATGAAAAAGATCTATTTACCATCGGGAATGCGAGATAATATCTTATCTGAAGCAAAGACAAAAAAGGAACTTCAAGATTGTTTTGAAAAAGTTTTTGAAAGCTATGGATATTCAAAAATCTACACTCCGTCAATTGAGTTTTTTTCAACGTATCAAAACGCTTTTACCAATCTAAATTCCAACAGTATGTACAAATTCTTTGACCAAGATGGGAATATCTTAAGTCTTAGAATGGATATGACAGTACCAATTGCCCGTGTTTGTGCAACAAAATTTAAAGACTATCAAATACCTCTTCGTTTTTATTATTCCTGTAATGTTTTTAAAGTCAGAGAATCTTTTGCAGGAAAACGCAATGAAGTTACAGATTGTGGTGTCGAGTTGATTGGGCTGGATAAAAAAAACGATGTAGAAGTATTGATGTGTGCTTTTGATGCCATGAAAACTTTAAATGTTAAGACATATGCTATTGAATGCGGCGATAGTGGTCTTTTTAAAAAGGCATGCAACTTATTAAATATGGAAGATGAAACCATTGAAAAACTGGCTGATTTAATTGATCGAAAATCAATGGTTGATTTAAAAATCTTCTTAGATACTCTGAATTTAGAGCCGCATCAAAAACGATTTATGTTGGAACTTCCATTATTGAATGGTGATATCTCCATATTATCAAAAGCTAAGAAACTCTGTTTTGATGAAAGCTTAAAAGAAAAAATAGAAGAATTAGAAGGTATATACACTTTACTTAGTAAACTAAACTATCATAGACATTTGAGATTCGATCTTGGAAAAATAGCCCATCTAGATTATTATACCGGTCTTATTTTTGAAGGATTTATTGAGGGAGTAGGTGTCAGTGTTTTAAGTGGTGGACGATATGATAAATTGCTTAGTAAATTTGGAATGGATGTTCCAGCTTGTGGCTTTAGTATAAAGATTGATTACCTGCTTGATGTTATCAAACATTCAAGTAAAAAATCTTGTAAATTATTTTATCCACAAGACAAAGAAGTAGAGGCATTATTAATGGCTGCTAACTTACGAAAAGAAAAAAATGTGGAATTAATACCATGGCAGAAAGAAAATATTTGGATCAAGGAGGATGAGACGGATGTCATTATCGATAGCGTTGACGAAAGGTCGTCTTGAGAAAAATACAGTGGCATTGTTAGAACAGTGTGGATATGGAATTGAATCATTAAAAGATAAGGGAAGAGCTCTTGTATTTCAAGATACAAAAAAGGATATACGTTATTTTCTGGTGAAATCAAATGACTGCATCACGTATGTTGTTCATGGCGTCGCTGATTTAGGTATTGTTGGGAAAGATACGATTTTAGAAAATTCTCAAGATTATTATGAGATGTTAGATCTAGAATGTGGTAAATGTAAGTTTATTGTCGCCAGTCTTCCTGAAAATGATTTATTCCATAAAGTAGGCCATATAAAAATTGGGACAAAATATCCCAGTGTGGCAAAAGATTACTTTTTAAAAAGAAATATGGATGTCGAGATCATAAAAATCGATGGTTCTGTGGAACTGGCACCTATTCTTGGGTTGTGTGATGGCATTGTTGATATTATGGAAACAGGTACGACATTAAAAGAGAATGGTTTGGTTGTGTTGGATACAGTTCACGAAATTAGTGCTCGAGTGATCGTAAATACAGCAGCGTACAAATTAAAACGTGAAGAAATCATGAATGTACTACAAGATTTACAAAGGATGGTGAATCAAGATGTTAAAAAGGATCGATAAAAATAATAAGGAGGAGCTACAGTCTTATCTGCAGAGTCGAAGTCAGGAAATTGAGAGTGATGTTTTGATCAAAGTATCTGAAATCATAAACGATGTAAGAATGCAAAAAGATGAAGCTTTAAAAAAATACACGTATCAATTTGATAAAATAAAGGTAGATACATTTAAAATACGAGAAGAAGAAATCGATGAAGCGATAAAACAATGTGATCCTGCATTTATGGATGCCATGAAGCAGGCAAAAGAAAATATTACATTTTTCCATAAGGTGCAGAAACAAAATGATTATATACTTCATAAAAAATTTGGAATCTATCTAGGACAGTGTATACGTCCAATCGAAAGTGTAGGAATCTATGTTCCTGGAGGAAGAGCACAATACCCAAGTTCTGTATTGATGAATGTGATTCCAGCTAAGGTAGCTGGTGTTCAAAGAATCGTAATGGTGACTCCACCTGATCCAAATGGACAGATTCATCCTAATATTGCTTATGCCGCAAAATTAGCCGGGGTCCATGAAATATATAAAGTGGGAGGAGCACAGGCGATAGCTGCTTTAGCTTATGGTACAAATGAAATTCCAAGCGTTGATAAGATCGTAGGACCGGGAAATATCTATGTAGCTGCTGCCAAAAAATTGGTTTTTGGAAAAGTTGATATTGATATGATTGCCGGTCCAAGTGAAATTTTGGTTATTGCGGATAAAAATGCTGATCCAAAGTATGTTGCTGCGGATTTATTAAGTCAGGCAGAACATGATCCAATGGCCAGTTCAATTCTTTTAAGCAATGATGAAAATCTTATTTCAAAAGTAAATACCGAACTTGAAAAGCAGATGCTATATCTGCCTAAAATGAATATTATTCAAAAAAGTTTGGAGAATTATGGAAAATCAATACTTTGTGAATCAATAGAGGAATGCATTGAAATCGCGAATATGATCTCACCGGAACATTTAGAGTTGATGGTTAATGAACCAATGAACTATCTATCGCAAATCAAAAATGCTGGATCGATTTTCTTAGGATATTATACTTGTGAAAGCATAGGAGATTATTTTGGGGGAACCAATCATGTCTTACCTACAAATGGTACAGCTCGATTCTCAAGTGCTTTAGGAGTCGACAGTTTTATCAAAAAATCAAGCTTTCTACATTATTCAAAACAGGCAGTTCAAGCCTATGGCAATCAAATCGAGATCATGGCTATACAAGAAGGCTTACAAGCGCATGCAAATGCAATCAAAGTTAGGATGGATAAATTATGAAGGATATCAAGGAATATAAAACACATACACAACAAGGTATTTTACTAAATGCTAATGAGATGTCAGATAATTTATCTTTATCTATTTTAAAAGAAATCCAGAATGGAATCCTAAATTTAGACTTCAATCGATATCCTGATAATGACTGTATATTATTAAGAGAAGCTTACAGTACTTTATTAAATATTCGAATTGAAAATGTTCTGGCAGGAAATGGTTCAGATCAAATTCTTGGACTCTTGATTGGGTATTTTCTAAAAGAAGGAAAAACGTTATTGACCTTAGATCCAGATTTTAGCATGTATGATTATTATTGTGGTACTTATGAAGCCAATCTGCTTAAATATCCAACCAGAGATGATGGAAGTTTTGATGTAGAAAACTTTATCCGTTTTGCGATAGATAACAAGGTGGATATGATTCTTTTCAGCAATCCAAACAACCCTACAGGATTTATGTTAACAAATGAAGAAATAAAAGTTATGCTAGAACGATTAAATACTATCCCTGTTGTAATAGATGAAGCGTATGCTGAGTTTGCCAAAGAGAGTGCAATTGAGTTGATAGATCAGTTTGATAACCTGTATATTACCAGGACCTTGTCAAAAGCATATGCATTGGCAGGAGCACGCGTTGGATTTTTGGTTTCTAATGAAATTAATATTAAACAGATCCATAAAGCAAATGTTCCATATGTGCTCAATTGTGTTTCTCAAATGATTGCAGAGATTACTTTGAAACATGTTGAAGAATTTAATAACAGGATTGAGTCGATTAAAAAGAAGCGAGATGAGTTAATTCATTCAAATTATAAATCAATTTATATTTATGAAAGTCAGGCTAACTTTGTCAAAGTAAAGTGTAAAGATCTAAATAAAATGTATGCATACTTTGATCAGAACAATGTGGTCGTACGAAAATATGAAGGAAAAGATTATTTTCGCTTGACCATTGGAAATGACCAGGAATACAAGCTGATCAAAAAAATATTTGATAAATATGAAAAGGTGGTGTAAGACGATGCGAAAGGTTCATTTGGATAGGAATACAAATGAAACAAAGATCAATTTAACATTAAATATAGACGGAAGTGGTGAAGCTCACATAGATACAGGAATCGGCTTTTTTGATCATATGTTGTCTTTGTTGGCTTTTCATGGAAACTTTGATATTGATTTAGTTGCTAAAGGGGATCTAGAAGTTTGTGATCATCATACGATTGAAGATTGCGGAATTGTTTTAGGTAAGGCCTTTAAGGAGGCTTTACAGGATAAAAAAGGGATTCGTCGTTATGGTTCTTTTACGATTCCAATGGATGAAACATTATGCAATGTGATATTAGATCTGAGCTCTCGCAGTTATCTTGTTTATCATTGCGAACTTAAAAGAGAAAAAGTAGGGAGTTTCTCCTGTGAAATGGTTGAAGAATTTTTAAGAGCATTTGCGTTTAATGCAGGAATTACGTTACATGTTAATGTTTATTATGGAACCAATGATCATCATAAGATCGAAGCTATATTTAAAGCTCTTGGACAGGCTTTAAAACAAGCGGTCATCGTGGATGGCGATAAGATATTTAGTTCTAAAGGAGTGCTTGAAGGATGATTGCCATCATAGATTACGGAATGGGAAACTTGTATAACGTAAAAAATGCCTTGGATGCTCTAGGGGTAGATTCTATCATTACATCAAAAAAAGAAGATCTTGAAAAAGCAGATAAACTTATATTGCCTGGTGTAGGTGCCATGCAGGATTGTATGTTAAATCTAGAAAAAAGCGGTTTAAAAGAAACAATAATGAATTTAGTTTTACATCGAAAAAAGCCCTTATTGGGAATATGTTTAGGAATGCAGGCTTTGTTTGAATCAAGTGAAGAAAATGGACATACTAAAGGATTTGGTTTTGTCAAAGGGAATGTGATCAAAATGGAGGATAGAAATGTAAGAATTCCACATATTGGCTGGAATGATCTTCAGTTTGTAAAAGATATGTCTTTAAAAGATAAATTTTCAAAAGCACCTTTTGTCTATTATGTTCATTCTTATTATGCAAGTGATTATGACCAAGAAGATCTGGTCGCATATTCAGAATATGGAAACATGAAAATTTGTGGTGTGATCATGCATGATCATGTTATGGGGTGTCAATTTCATCCTGAAAAAAGTGCTAAGGATGGATTGAAGATCTTAAAATATTTTGTGGAGGAATTTGTATGATAGTGATACCGGCAATTGATATTTTAGATGGTGTAGGTGTACGTTTATATCAAGGCAAGTATGAAAAAAAAGATGTTGTAGCTTCCAGTGTTGAAGAGACGGCTACATATTTTGCGAATATGCGTGCTCCTTATCTACATATGGTTGATTTAAATGGAGCTAAATCCGGTACCAGAGAAAATGCGAAGATCATTGTCAAATGTGCTAAAAAAATTGATGTTCCTATTGAAGTAGGTGGTGGTATTCGCACGATGGAAGACATAGCTTTTTATCTAGAACAAGGAATTGCTCGTGTGATCCTTGGAACCTCGGCTTTAAAAGATAAGATGTTTTTAAAACAGGCTTTAAACCGTTATGCCGATCGCATCGTGGTGGGTATAGATTGTAAAGATGGATATGTACAAACACAGGGATGGCTAGAGTCAAGTGACATATATTATCTTGATTTTGTCAAAGAAATGGAAAAATTAAATGTCAAGACCATTATT
The DNA here is from genome assembly GCA_946408025.1 of uncultured Faecalitalea sp. Taxonomy (GTDB): domain Bacteria; phylum Bacillota_I; class Bacilli_A; order Erysipelotrichales; family Erysipelotrichaceae; genus Faecalitalea. The sequence continues at coordinate 2,060 of CAMJQJ010000038.1, read as the reverse complement.
GTTACAGATATATCAAAAGATGGTACATTGGCAGGTCCAAATTATGAAATGCTGGAAAAATTACAGGAAGCAGTCAATATGGATATTATTGCCAGTGGAGGTATCAAAAACCTTGATCATATCAAACGTTTAAATTCAATGCGTTTATATGGAGCTATTACAGGAAAGGCAATCTATGCAAAGACCCTTGATCTAAATGAAGCCTGGAAGATATGCAAGGAGGTTTGACATGCATACAAAAAGAATTATTCCCTGTTTAGATGTCAAAGACAGAAAGGTCGTTAAAGGCATTAATTTTGTTGGATTAAAAGAAGTTGGTGATCCAGTCCAGTTAGCTAAACAATATTATGAACAGGGAGCTGACGAATTGGTATTTCTTGATATTACCGCAACACATGAGGCAAGAGATACTATGGTTGATGTGGTAAAACAAGTAGCCAAGGAAATCTTTATACCTTTTACAGTAGGTGGTGGGATACGTTCTCTTGAAGATATTCAAAAAATGTTACATTCTGGTGCAGATAAAGTAAGTGTGAACAGTGCGGCAATCAAGGATCCAAATTTAATCAAAGAAGGAGCACTGCTTTTTGGTAGTCAATGTATTGTTTTGGCAGTAGATGCCAAGATGCGACAAGATGAGAGTGGGTGGAACGTGTTTATTCATGGCGGACGAATTGATACAGGATTGGATTTGATCGACTGGGTAAAACAGGCAACTGATTTAGGTGCCGGAGAGATCTTATTGACAAGCATGGATGCAGATGGAACTAAAAAAGGCTTCGATATTGAACTTTGTAAGGCTATTTCCAAAGAGGTTTCAGTCCCTGTCATTGCCAGCGGGGGATGTGGATCTTTAGAGCACTTTAAAGATGTATTTAAAGAAGAAGCAGCCGATGCAGCTTTAGCAGCCAGCTTATTTCACTATAATGAATTAACAATTTCCCAAATTAAGACATATTTAAAAGATGAAGGGATACCGGTGCGTATATGATACAGATTGATTTTAAAAAGAATGGTGGATTGGTGCCTGTGGTCGTACAGGATGTTCATACCAATCAAGTGCTGATGCTGGCGTACATGAATGAAGAAAGCTTACGATTAAGTATGGAAACAAAACTTGCGACCTATTACAGTCGTTCTAGAAAATCTCTTTGGATCAAAGGTGAAACAAGTGGTCACTATCAACACATTCAAGATATTTTAGTAGATTGTGATAATGATACTTTGTTGTTGAAAGTAGAACAGGATGGAGCAGCCTGTCATACAGGTAAATATAGCTGTTTTTATAGAAACATAGGAGGAGATGAAATTTTATGAACGAGTTAAATTCCTTATATGTTACGATTCAGAATCGTAAAGAAAATCCTGAAAAAGGTAGTTATACTTCATATCTTTTTGATAAAGGACTAGAAAAGATCTTAAAAAAATTAGGTGAAGAAAACACCGAAGTTATTATTGCTTCATTGATGCAATCTAAAGAAGATCTCATCAATGAGATCGGAGATCTTTTATATCATCTAATCGTTTTGATGGTCGAAAAAGGGATCACTTTAGAAGAAGTTGAAGCAGAATTAGAAAAACGTTCGAAAAAGAGTCACAATTTAAAACCAGAAAGAAGACCCATTGAAAATCTATAGACACAAGTGGTCTTTTTTCTTTTCTTCCTTGTAAATAAAACGTATTTTTTTTATACTTTGTGTATGCTAATTTGTCCTAAGTGTAAAAAAGAGCTAAAAAGAGAAGATCATTGTTATCGATGTCCTGAAAGACATTCTTTTGATATTGCTCGACAAGGCTATGTTAATCTCTCTTTGAAACAAAAGAAAAATCAAGGAGATAATCGTCTTATGGTGTTGGCTCGATCTAAGTTTTTGGAACAAGATTATTATGATTTTATGCGTCAGTTTGTAAAGGATAAATTAGTTGGTCACAACATACACACTTTGATTGATGGTGGCTGTGGACAAGGTTATTATACAACAGAATTTAAACACGCTGTGGATACAGTATATGGTATTGACCTTAGTAAAGAAGCTCTTCGATATGCGGCGGCACAGGAT
>CAMJQJ010000037.1 GCA_946408025.1 uncultured Faecalitalea sp. | reverse complement strand
AATATCTTTAACTTCGATTGATTTTGATTTCAACATTAATATACATAAATTTTTTCCAATATCATGCATGTCCCCTTTAACCGTACCAAACAATACTTTTCCCTTTGTTTGTTTTTGTTCGGTAACCAGATAAGGTTCCAAGATATCAATTGCTGCATTCATGCATCTTGCTCCAATTAAAACTTCTGGAATAAATGCTTCTCCATTTGCCCATTTTTTTGCGATATCATCCATTCCCATCAACAAGCCTTCATTTAAAATAATCTGTGGATCAACATCTTCATCCAAACATTCCTGCACTAGCTGATTGATCTTATTCAACTGACCTGTAATTAACAAAGATCTTATTTCCTTTACTTTTTCATTCATTTTTTTGTCCACCTTTCAAAGTACCATAGCGATATGCTTCCTCAATGAAAGCTACTACATTTTCTATTGGAACATTATCTTCCAAACGATTATTCACAGTAAAAATCGTTCTTCCTTTTTCTTTTGTATAAAAAGTATCGATCAAAAATTGAGTTTCTTTGATGGCATCTTCTTTCGTACCAAAAGGCAATATACGCTGAAGGTCCATTCCTACCCAAAAACTAAGCTTATCCCCAAATTTTTCGACAACTGCTTTTTCATCTAAGGCATATTTTTGAATTGGGTGAAGAACATCAATACCTGCTTCAATTAACTGATCGATCAACAACATTGCATCTCCACAACAATGCATCCATACGTGCAATCCCAAACTATGCGCATAATCACAGAGCTCTTTGTAATATGGAAAATAAAACTCTCTAAACATCTCCTTTGACATAAAAGGTCCTTTCTGCATGCCTAGATCATCCCCAAAACCAACGCCATCTATATTTGCCTCTTCTACTCCACGTTTACAAGCTGCCTTAAAGAAACGAATGACACGTCGATTGATATCATGAACTCGTTGAGGTTCCATATAAAGATCCATCATAGAATTTGTCATACCTCGATATGTCCAGATCCTTGTCCAAGGTCCACCAGAAAGCCAAGCTAAACGATATCTTCCATCTGGTTCCGGTGCATGACAAAACATATCTTTTTCTTCAATATCTGGAACATCTTTAGAAATTTGATCATAAACATCCCAAGAAATAGCTGTTTCTTCATCTACTCCGACTGTTTCGGTTCTTCCAATCGAAGGATCGGCATTTTCCACATCACACCATGTATATTTATCACCAGGTTTCCCAAATACACTTGGCTTTTTTATATAAAACTCCTGCATATCCTCTGGATATTGTTTAAAAAGTTCCTTTAAAACCTCTTGTTTATCACTAGACAATAAATCCAAATGTATCCATGTTCCAATCGCAATTCCTGGTCTAGAAGACCCTCTTCCTTCGATGCAATCAATCATCTGTTGACGAGTAAATGGTTTATACTTCATATCTTTAAACTTTTCATTAAAATCCTGCATATTATCTTCTCCATTTTTCAATACTTTTAAAATACTGCTCAATGTTTTCCCATTTTGCATGACTAGGAATATCACATCCACTAGATATCAACCAATTCGGGTATTTTCCTAATTTCTCATACAATTCTTTTACCTTTTTATCTAGCTTTTCTCTTTCTGAATCACAAAAATACATCACTGGATCCACATTTCCAAACACTAAAGTATCCGTATCTGTTTTTGATAAAACATCTTCTAAATCAACCGCATTTCCAAAATGATAACCATGTGCATTGATATCATAGATTTCTTTCAAGCTTGTAACTGTACTTGGGCCACAGTTATGATAGATAACACTAAAATGATCATCCTGTACTTTTTCAATGATCTTTTTTAAATAATTACTTGAAAAAGTCTGCACCATTTCTTTTGATAACAAACCAGCCAAAGGCTCAGCAATGATTACTCCATTGGCTCCCGCTTCTTTAAAAGCCAAAATATAACTTTCAATAAATGTTGAAGCCTTTTCTAATACGATATGAACAAGCTCTGGCTGCATGATAGCTTGAATCATTATTTCAGAGACATCAAGCATTCTTCCTGCAAGAGAAAATGGTCCAATCGTTCCGGCAAACACAGGTTTATCTGAATGATTTTTAGCCACTTTACGTATCGCATCTACATAGACCTGCGTTCGATTTTCTGAAACACTTGGAATTTGTAAATTTCTAGCATCTTCCATGTTTTTCACAATTACACCTTTTACATTTGGAACTTCTGTTTTGCTGAATTTCACCTGCATTCCAAAAGCCTGTGCTTCGACAGATAAATCCATCAGGCCAATATAAGCTGCCTGCTTAGGACAACACTCCATTATTTTTTCAATTACCTTTGCCTGGATATCTGCATCTTTTACTGCTGTTTCGACATCAACATTTAATTTTTGAACAGCCGGAAAACTAAGAACCAAAAAGCTTTCACCCGTTTTTAAACAATGCGTTTTCCACTCCTTATATGAATAGTACATTCTTTCTCTTACCTCCTGATTAAAGTATATGAAAATCAACTTACATCCGTAATGATAAGAGTTGTTCAAATACTTCCATAAATTGCTCTTATATTATTCAAAATGAAGAAGTCAATCATGTAATTTCATCAAAGAAACGTAAGTTTTTATCTTGTAGTATTACACATCGAAATAATATAAAATAATTTATAAGGAAGGTTTTTATGTTAAACAAACGATGTCGATCTATATTATTAGAAATTATTAAACAGCCAAAAACAACAGACGAATTGGCTCACTTATATCATGTGTCCAGCCGAAGCATAAGAAATGATCTAAATGAAATCAATTACTTTCTAAAACAAAATCAATTTACAGAAATTCGAAAAGACCGAGAAAAAAGATGGTTGATCTCAAGCAACGCTCAAATTGAAAAAATTATTTTTGAAATTATAAATACACCAGAAATCGTAAAAACAAGTTATACCAAACATGAAAGGATACTAGAACTTTTTTATAAACTCTCTACCCAAAAACATCCTATAAAGATCGATACCCTTTCAAAAGATCTCATCGTTTCTAAAAGCACGATCATCAAAGATCTAGAGGACTTAAAAAAGATATTATCTCCATACTCAATAACTATCCAAGGAACTAACACAGGTATTTGCATACAAGCCAGAGAAATTGAGCTTCGCCTGGCCTTGTTAAATACTTTCTTTTTCGAAATCGATAAAAAAACGATCAACGATTTGCTTCAACTGATTGAAAATGTAAATTCCATAACAACATATAATGTATATTGGAGATTGTTTGAAGACGTTGATTTAAATTTAGTTAAGCAACAAGCCGAAATCATCAAAAATAGATTTTCTGTTCATTTATCCGATTTCATGTATCTATATTTACTTGCCGCTATTTCGTTAATGATAAAACGCAAAAATACATTATCTGCCCATAAGCCGTCTATATCTTTTCTTCCTATCATAAATCAGATATTAGAAGACATAGCACTCGATAAAACAGAAAAGGAATATATCTTCAACATCGCAATGCAATTATGCCCTTATCTTTATCTAAACCAATTCTATGATCCCGTTATTTCTCTCATTTTAGATAATGGACATCTCTTGATCAAAAAAATAGAAAAATTATTGGAAAGAAAATTATACGAAATAGAAAAGAAAAATATTTTAAAAGAGCTTCTTTATATTTATATAGAGAAACAAATTTATCATCAGGAGTTTTTCCACGTCATAGAGCTAAAGGACCAACAATTTAATTTTATATATGATCAAATCAATGCATTTATCTTTGAAATACAATTTCCATTTTCTTTTTCCAATGAAGATATCTGGAGAATAACATGGCACGTAATCGCATTTAAACAACAAGACACCGACAAAAAACAAGTTTTGATCGTTTCTGATAAGCCTCGATCACTAATTCAAATTTTACTTGAAACACTTAAGCAAAATTTTGATGTAAAAATTATAGGTGTCACCAGTTTATCTCAAATAAAGCATTATTTAGAATATTATGACATTGACTTTATCTTAAGTACGATCAACATTACAAATCATGAAAATGTCTTAAAGATCCATCCCTTATTACGTAAAAAAGAAATCGATTATCTAAAACAATATTTAGATACCCCTCAAAAACAATTCGATCATATCACATCCACAAAATTTCAAACGTACTCTTACAAAATTCATGAAGAATTAAATATGAAAGAAATTTTTGATTTCATCGATCTTATTCTAGTGGAAAAGAATATTGTTTCACACGCTGTTTCTAAGTTATTAATTCATTCATTCAACAAAAATCCAAAACCTTTTATTTTCCAAAACAAATTGATCATAGGTTTATACGAACATGAAATAATTAATCAAAACTGCGCCATCTATATAAAAGTATCCACGCCAAAAAATATAGAAAGCTTGTTCTGCGCAGAAGAAGTAGTCGTTATCTTTTCAAAAACAATAGAAGATTATTTAAGATATATCGAAACTTTATAATTAACATTTCTTGCATATTTGTTATATTCTCCCTATAATTTATTAAGCAAAATGGAGATAGAATGAAAATAAGAATTGGTACCAGAAAATCAAAACTTGCTTTGGCACAAACAAAGCTCGTTCAAAAAAAAATACAAGAAATCATGCCCGATGCGCAAGTTGAAATCATTCCTATCCTTACACAAGGAGACAAGGACCATTCAACCGCTCTATACAACATGCCTAGTACAGGTGTATTTGTTAAAGATATCGAAAAGGCACTTCTAAACCACTCTATCGATATAGCTGTACATTCATTAAAAGATGTAAGTTCTGTCATTGACGAAAGACTAATGATATTAGACCCAATATTATTTGAAGATAAACGAGACTGTCTGATATCAAAAGATCATAAAACTCTAGATACATTAAGAAAAAACGCGATTTTGGCTACAAGCAGTTTACGACGTATTGCATGCATCCATCATGTCCGACCTGATATTCAATTTGTCAACATTCGCGGCAATATTGAGACTAGAATACAAAAGTTTGAAGATTCAAACATTGATGGTATCATTCTCGCCGCTGCTGGCTTAAAACGTTTAGGTTTAGATCCTCTTATTGACGAGTATCTAGACCCAAAAATATTTATTCCTGCATGCGGACAAGGAACAATCGCTTTAGAAATACGCAAAGAAGATCACAGCAGGTTTAAATGCTTAAGTTTTTCGTCTAATGCTTCCATTGAAGCCAAAGTAGAAAGAGAATTTTTAAAACTTTGCCAGGCTGGCTGCCATTACCCTGTTGGATGCTATGCAAAGTTTGAAAAAGAACATTTAATCGTTTATGCATGTCTAGGAAAAACAAGTGATGACTGCAAATTTATCCATGCTACTTTTAAACGAGAAGAACATGCGATCGCAGCTAAAGAATTACATAGAAAGATCAAGGAAGAAGCTATATGATATGGTTTGTTGGAGCTGGATGCTATCATCCAGATATGTTAACTATTGGAGCAAAAAAATTATTAGAACAAGCAGATTGTGTATTATACGATCATCTTGTAAATAAGGAATTCCTGCGCTATACAAAGCCAGAGTGTAAATGCCAATGCGTAGGAAAAAGAGGTCACAAGCCCTCATTTAAACAGGAAGATATTTATGAACTTCTCGTTACGATGGATAAAAAATATCAAAATGTCGTCCGCTTAAAAGGTGGCGATCCTTTTTTATTTGCTCGAGGAAGTGAAGAAATGCACTATGTGCTGGCACACGGATGCAATTGTCAATATGTCCCTGGAATCAGCAGTGCTATTGGAGCTCTAGGTTTTGCCGGAATTCCTGTTACACAAAGACATACATCTACTGGGTTTGTCGTTCACACCATGCATTACCAAGATGGAAAAGATCATCTAGACTATAAAAAAATAGCTTCCGAGTCAAATACACAAATTTTCTTTATGGGCTCAAACAAAATTAAATTTTTGGTTAACCAATGTTTAAAATATGGTATGAATGAAAATACACCTATCGCCTTAGGTTCACACCTAACATATCCCGAACAACAAGTCTACACATCTACATTAAGAGAAATCATGAATCAAGATTTAAGTAATTATTCTAGCCCTATGTTGATCGTGCTTGGAGATGTTGTTAAAGAACAAAGTATCCTTGACAATACAAAAAGACTTCCTTCTTTTTCAAAACAAGTACTTTTTGTTTCAATCGATGAAACAAACTGGCCAACTCAAGACCTACTGTTGCGATACGGAATCTATGACTATACCAGACAAGTTGCCAATGTAGAATACATAACTAACGAATCTGTTCATCTAGATTCTTATGAAGAATTAATTTTCAGTTCAAAACATGCAGTAGAAGGTTTCTTCACATATTTAACTAAAAATAATATTGATATTCGTACACTCGTATCCAAAAAAATTTTTTGCATAGGAAACAAAACAAAAGAATCCCTTATGCAAAGAGGAATCCTACCAGATCATTTAGAAATGCACTCACAAGCAATGTTTGAATTCGTGAAAGATCATAAAAAAGTATTATATATCAAAGGAAGAGATGTCAAATGTCCAATTCCTTCTTTTAGTACATATCAAATCAAACCCATCGACTTTGATTTACCAGATATACGATTCGATGCCATTTGTGTAAGCTGTCCTCAAGCTTTAGATATCTTAGTAAAAAAAGGTATTTCAAAAGAAATCCCATTATTTTGTTATGCTCATAAGACCCTTGCCAAAGCTAAAGAATGCGAATTCAACAATATCCAAATATGCTCATCTTCAAAAGATGCAATAGTAAAACAAGTCATCCAATATTTTGGAGGAGAACTATGAAAGTTTGCCTAGATATTGAATTTCAAGATTCTATAGTATGCATTCTTGGCGGAGGAAAAGTAGCCTATCGCAAAACAAAACAATTTTTAGAAGCTGGGGCAAAAATTTATATTTTCAGCTTAAATTATGATCCTAATTTTTCAGAATGCAAAGTATATAAAGTTGATCATGAAACTTTAATACACATGCTTCCTAAAGCAAAACTGGCTATTGCTTGTACAGATGATCCAAAGACAAATGAAGCATTTATACAAAAGGCACGATCATATAATGTATTAACCATGTCTTGTCACAAGAACCAAAACCAAGATACTTTTAGTACCGTTTATATACGCGATAAAAATTTAATGCTGGCATGTGATACAAATGGAAGTTTTCCAGCTGCAAACAAAAACATCTTAAACGATTGGAAAAAAAGACTAAGTATCTTAAAAAAATTACGAGATAATCTAAAAGATCGTTCAAAATGCAATGAATTATTAAGTTTAAACGACCAACATTGCTTATTTTTCAAAGAAGCTATACATTCACACAAAGCCATTATCTACCTTCTTCATGGCAATGATTCTTTGAATGCAAATTGTCAGTGTACAAACCTAATAAATAAGACAAACACAAAGTTTCCTCATTGCACCATTACAACTTTTTTTCTCTCCAAAAAATATCAAGACATATCTTTAGAAACATTTTGTGAACTTCTAACATCATTAGGCATCAAACCTCATTTTGTATTGCTTTTTTGGCAAAACGGATCTTATGTGAATAACGCCAAAAATACACTAAATAAATTTCAATATTCATATCAGCATATCCAAATTGATCCAACACAGTTTAAAAAGGATCATGAAGTTTTAGCCATGCATACAAAACAGATTAAACCTCAAAACAATGCTGTACTTGTCAGCATGTTAGATTCTCCATTTTTAAAAGCACAATATCCTCAAGCACGTTTTGTGGCATGTTTAGAAGATCAAAAAGTTATAGAAAGGATCGTAAATGAAACAAATCCAAATTTTTAGTCGAACAGCCTTATTTTTGGCTTTGATGATACTTTCTGCTTATATTCAAATTAGTTTACCAACTCCATTTGTGACCATGCATATCACCATGCAGCTTTTCACGTCCATTCTTTGTGGGTTTTGCCTTCCTGTAAAATATGCTTTTTGCTGCATGTCTTCATATATACTAATGGGGCTCGTTGGCTTTCCTGTTTTTGCTAGTGGAGGCGGAATACAATATATCATGAAACCAACATTTGGTTTTGTCCTTGGTTTTCTGATTTGTAGTTTAGTTTGCTCGATCCAAAGTATAAGAAAAAGACCCCAGACCTTAAAAGATTTTTATCTTATCGGTCTTGAGGGTCTCATAAGTTTTTATTTGATTGGAAATTTATACTACTATTTTTCATTTCCTATTTTAATGAATACTCGCATTCCACTATGGTTAGCTTTTGTGAATGGTTTTCTAGTTTCGATCATCCCGGATTTATTAATTTGCTTTGTCGCCTGCAAAGTATCAAAAATCTTACAGGTACTTCTTTAGTAACGCCTTCCATTGGTCGGCGTTTTCTTTTACCCAAGAATCAAAAGTTGTATCCGCATCGCTGACCATTTTACCTAATTCAATAAAGAAAGAATTAATATCAGACTGTAGGATCAAACCTGCTTCTTCACCAAATTTAGTATCATCAAAGCTAGCTGATCCATTTAAAGTCATTTTAAATGCAGGGTATGGTTTTTTATCCACTAACTTAGTAAAACCTTGTAACCCTATAACACCAATTTGGTTCGTTCCACAAGAGCTTGGGCAACCTGAAACATAAATTCTTGGAAGTACTCCTTCCTTAAAATCATAAGGGCGCAATTCTTCAATTAAAGATTTTAAAACATTATTTGAATCACGAAGACCAACTTGACAAGTACTTGATCCAATACAAGAAACACTTGTTTCAAATGTTGTTCTTGCCCCATCTTCTGTATGCGCCAATACTTCTTTTGCCTCGTCTGCAGTTAAATTTACGATATAAATATCTTCTTGAGGTGTCAAACGAAGTTCAACCTGTTCCATTCCTTTTACCACATCATAAAGTTCAGCCCATTTATCAGTGGACATGTTTCCACAAATAGGATGGTATGTAACGGCATATAGTCCATCTTGTTTTTGAGCGATTACTCGATTTGGTAAAGTCTCAAAAGGAACACCTTTTTTAGTTACTTTTTCCTCTTCGACAAAAACATCATGTTCAAGATATTTTTTTGCCAATTCAACTTTTTCACTAAACTCCTGTTGTAATCTTTCAACACCTAAAGTCTGTTGCAGATAACGGCTTCTTGCTTTAGCACGATTCTTATAATCTCCATGCTCCATAAACAACAAAACCATCGTATTAACATAATATAAAATATCTTTAGGATCAATATGATCTCCTACTTTAACCCCCATCATTGGATTATTTCCTAAACCGCCGCAGCAATAGACATCAAAAGTATGATCATCATTGGCAATAAAGCCCAAATCTCTGAAGTTTGCATGAACTTCATTTGCTTTTGAATTTGAGAACGCCACTTTAAGCTTTCTTGGAAGAGAATATTTATTCACTATGCTCAACAAATATTCACCTGCTGCCTTTGCATACGGATAAACATCAAAAGCTTCATCTGGATCAATACCCGATAATACCGAACACATAACATTTCGAGGATAGTCTCCACCCCCACCGCGAGTCATGATATCTTTTTCCAAAGCTTCTTTCATGATTGGTGTCAAAGATTCTGGATCTAAATCGTGCAACTGTACCGTTTGACAAGTTGTACAGTGTGTACGTTTGATATCATGCTTCCTGCTTTGTTCAACTATAAACTCTAATTTCTCTTTTGTGATACGTCCTTGGTTCATTCTTAGACGAAGCATAAAAGCTTCTCCACCTCTTTGTGCATAAGAACCAAATCCGCCACTGTACCCTTTATAATCTTTCACTGAGATCTCTTTTTGGTAAAACTGTTTTGTTTTTCTTTCGAACTCAGGAAGTTCCTGAAGCAATTCTTTTTGTAATGTATTCATTTGTTTTTCCTCATTTCTAATCTTAATTATACTCTCTTACATAAATTTATTAAATGTTTGCGTTAAATCTGGAACAATTTGTTTCTTGCGCGATAAGATTCCTTTTACAAACACATTTTTTCTTCCAAATGTTTCCCATAATAAGCTTTCTTTTTGTCCAGCTCCATAAAAAATAGATCCTTTTTTCTTAATGCTTGTAAATGCAACCATCATTAGATCAGTATTATATTTTATGACCATCTCTTCTAAGATTTCTTGTATCGTATCCTTTATATTTCGAATGGAACTTAAATCTAGGATAAAGACTTGAGAAATCATTACTTTGGATCCATTCATATCAAATGTTTTCATATCAGCCTCAATTCGTTGCAACAATTCAACTTTAGACATGTTTTTAGGCAAATTCATTGTTATTGAAAACATCTTATACGCCAATGCATCGACATCTTCTTTTGATATTTCAGCCAAATCATGTGCAAGTTCTACATCCTTCTTTGTTGTCGTTGGAGACTGGAAATTTAATCCATCTGAAATGATTGCCCCCAAAAGTAACCCTGCCAAGTTTTCTGGAATATCAACATTACGTTCAAGAAACATTGAAGTAATAATAGAAGCTGTACTTCCTATGATTTCATTACGAAACGCAATAGGTGAAAGCGTAGAAAAGTTATGTATTCTATGATGATCAATTACTTCCAACAAATTGGCTTTTTCAATACCGTTTACTGACTGAGAAAATTCATTATGATCGACCATAATAACATTTTTATTCTGCGCATTCATAATATGATATCTGGAAACATACCCAACCAAACAATCCTTTTGGTCTAAAACAGGATATGTATTAAAGGTCGTATCTCGCATCTTGACCATCACATCTTCAACAAATTCATCTTCTCTAAAATATGTGATCTTTTTTTGCATGATCAACTTTACTGGAATAGAGAAATACAAGTAACGTGAAGTGTTCATACTACCGATGCCTGATATAATGATCGAACAGTTATGTTCTCTAGCCGCTTTTAAGACATCTTCTTCAATATGGTCTGTCCAGACAGCAATCAAGATACCAGCACCTTTTTCAATGCTTTCTTTTTGTCCCTGCGGATCATCCCCTATGATAACAATACGATCCTGGATTTCATAACGTTCCAACTTAGTCTGACAAAGTGCAATGATACTAACTTTACCATTTACATGATGTTCATCAGCCTTATATACAATTTTCCCTTCAATTGTCTTGGCCATTAACTCAATAGGTGTCTCTTTCAACAAATCGATACCCAAAGCAGTATCTCCCATACCTAAAAGTGCTAAATCACTTCTTGTGACAACACCTAATAACTTTTGATCTTGATCCAAAACTCCTAAAATACGCGCCTGATTCTGGCTCATTACTTCTTTGGCTTCAAAAATAGTAGTATCTGGCAAGATATAGTCAGCCTGCTTTAATTCAATTTCGGCTAAACGTACTCTTGCATCTTCTATTAATATAGGTTCTTCATAACCAAAACGATCCAGAAGATACGCAGTTTCTTCATTTATATCTCCTAAACGTCCCGCAATAGCCTTTCTTCCACATTGATTCAATAAATACGCATAAGCAATTGCGCTGACAATCGAATCTGAATCCGGCTTTTTGTGTCCAATTACATAAATTTCATCATTTTTCATGTCATTACCTCGAATAGATTATATCAGTTTTGTGATTTCTATCGCAATATTTCCATAGGCTTTCAATCATAGTTTTGTACATTTTAACAAACAAAAATTCTTTTTTTACAACCCGCCTTTATTTAAAGGCAATGCACTTTTTTTATTAAAATACAAGGTTGTTTTTAAAAATTTTCGATGTATACTCAAAGTGCACGGTCAAAATAGTTGAACCCTCAACTATTTTGTGTTTTAGTATTATTACAAAGATAAGGAGATTTAGTATGAACGTTATTAAAAGAAGCGGTGAAGAAGTCACTTTTGATATTTCTAAAATTGAAAACGCCATTCGTAAGGCAAACAAAGCTACCTCTCATTCTCAAATGAGCGAAGCTACGATTTTAAAAATATCAAAACGAGTTTCCGATAAAGTTGAATCACTCAAACGAAGCACAAGCGTAGAAGAAATTCAGGATATGGTCGAAACAGAAATCATGCGTGAAAAATATTTCGCAGTAGCTCACAATTATATCACATATCGTTACGAAAGAGCGCTTGTTCGTAAAGCCAATTCAACCGACAAGCAGATTTTAAGCTTATTGGAAAGAAACAACGAAGAAGTAAAACAGGAAAATTCAAACAAGAACCCATTGGTCAACAGTGTACAGCGCGACTATATGGCTGGTGAAGTTTCTAAAGATATCACAAAACGATTCCTGTTACCTCAAGAAGTAATTGAAGCTCACGAACAAGGAATCATCCACTTCCACGATTCAGACTATTTTGCTCAACATATGCATAACTGCTGTCTAGTCAACCTGGAAGACATGCTACAAAATGGTACAGTCATTTCTGAAACCATGATCGAAAAACCACATAGTTTCTCTACAGCATGTAACATTGCAACACAGATCATCGCCCAGGTTGCAAGTTCTCAATATGGTGGACAAAGCATTACGCTTTCTCACCTTGCTCCATTTGTACAAGTAAGTCGTGAAAAAGCAAGACGTGAAGTCAAAGAAGAATTGATCGCATCTAACCTTGATTCAAGCGAAGAAACTGTAAATCAAATTGCAGAAATGCGAGTGCGCAAAGAAATCGAAAAAGGTGTGCAGGTCATTCAGTATCAAGTCATCACTTTGATGACAACAAATGGGCAAGCTCCATTTGTGACTGTATTCATGTATCTAAACGAAGTCCCAGAAGGACAGACACGTGACGATTTAGCTTTGATCATCGAAGAAATGCTAAAACAAAGAATCAAAGGTGTTAAAAACGAAAAAGGTGTTTTCATCACACCTGCCTTCCCTAAATTGATTTACGTATTAGAAGAAAACAACGTTCGTGAGGGAAGCCAATATTGGCACCTTACAAAACTAGCAGCTCAATGTACTGCAAAGCGCATGGTTCCTGATTATATTTCTGAAAAGAAAATGCTGGAACTAAAAGTAGATAAAAATGGAAATGGAAACTGCTATCCTTGCATGGGATGTCGCTCATTCCTAACCCCATACGTTGACGAAAATGGTAAACCAAAATACTATGGACGTTTTAACCAAGGTGTAGTTACGATCAACTTAGTTGATGTAGCATGTTCTTCAAAAGGTAATGAAGAAGCCTTCTGGAAGATCATGGACGAAAGATTGGCTCTTTGTAAAGAGGCATTGATGTGCCGCCATAAACGTTTATTAGGAACACCAAGCGATGTAGCTCCGATCCTTTGGCAAAACGGTGCTTTGGCTCGTCTTGAAAAAGGTGAACCTATCGATAAATTATTATTCAATGGATACTCTACAATTTCATTAGGATATGCTGGATTATGTGAATGCGTATATTACATGACAGGCGGTCCTCACACTGAAGAACCAGGTACATCTTTCGGCTTAAAAGTAATGCAGTATCTAAATGATGCATGTGCAAAATGGAAAGCTGAAGAAAACATCGATTTCAGTATCTATGGAACCCCAATGGAATCTACAACATACAAATTCTCTAAATGTTTGCAGGAACGCTTTGGTATCATTCCTCATGTAACTGACAAAAACTATATCACAAACAGCTATCACGTTCATGTTACAGAAGAAATCAACGCTTTTGATAAATTAACGTTTGAAGCACAATTCCAGAAGCTTTCTCCAGGTGGAGCCATTTCTTATGTAGAAGTTCCAAACATGGAAAATAATATTGATGCCGTACTAGCAATCATGCAGCACATTTACGATAACATCATGTATGCTGAACTAAATACAAAGAGCGATTATTGCCAGGTATGTGGTTATAGCGGTGAGATTCAGATCGTCGAAGACGAAAACCATAAATTGATCTGGGAATGTCCGAACTGCGGAAACCATGACCAAGAAAAGATGAACGTTGCAAGACGTACATGTGGTTATATCGGTACTCAGTTCTGGAATCAAGGGCGTACACAAGAAATCAAAGAACGTGTAATGCATCTATAACCCCCCTAAAAGACCTTTGACCCCCGAAATCAAAGGTCTTTTTCTATGCAAAGATTCTTTGCATGACAAAAGTTTCAAACCTGTATTATGATGTAGTAAAGAAAGGAGGTCATCTTAATGTCAACAAAACTACCCGGCAATCTAAAGTATCTTAGGCAACTACATAACTATTCGCAAGATGAATTAGCCAGGATCCTCTTTGTCAGCCATCAAACAATTTCAAACCATGAAACTGGAAAATCCGAACCTGATCTAGCAACAATTCAAACTTATGCAAAATTATATGACGTGAATTTTCAAGAT
>CAMJQJ010000036.1 GCA_946408025.1 uncultured Faecalitalea sp. | reverse complement strand
GCAGCAGGTTGTTGGAAAGCTGCCACGAATCATGGGTCGTAAACACAAGCTGAGCATGATTAGTGTTTATTTCCGGGTTCAGAAAGGTAAGCAGAAAAGTTCTAACAAGTAACGGGTGCAATCTGGCATTGAGTTCGTCAATAAAAAATACACTCCCTTTTTTCAATACTTCTTGTAGCTCAGGAAATAAGGAAAACATCTTCAATGTTCCCGCCGACTCTTCTCCCAATGGAATATCCGCCATCTCATTGGATCCGATCTTCTTGTGAAGTGCATTTATTTTATAGGTATCCTCTTATCTTTTAAAGATAAAGTATCATAAAGAGCTTTTACTTCATCTTCGCTTAAGAACTTACGAGCTGAACCAGTTAATTCATTATCCTGAGCCTTTAAGACAACTAAACCTTTTGCTCCATTTTTCTTTGCCAATTCTGTATATTTATCGATTTCTTTTCGCGTTATTGAAGAGAAGTTATCGATTACGATTGTTTTGATTACGCCACCATTGTCGATGCAGTCTTTAAACACTTTGAATTCGCTGTTTTTAAAGACTTCTGTAATGTCTTGAAGTTCATAACCAAAACGATTGTCTGGTTTATCTGAACCATAACGATTCATAGCTTCTTCATAGCTTAGGCGAAGGAAAGGTGCTTGAATATCAATTCCTTTAACCTCTTTCATTAATTTGACCATCATTTCTTCCATCATGGTCTGTATTTCTACTTCACTTAAGAAGCTAGTTTCAATATCAACTTGAGTAAAATCAGTTTGACGATCTGCTCTTAGATCCTCATCTCTAAAACAACGTGCAAATTGATAATATCTTTCAAATCCTGAAATCATTAATAACTGTTTGTAAAGCTGAGGTGATTGAGGAAGGGCATAAAAGGATCCTGGATGAACACGACTTGGTACTAAATAATCTCTAGCCCCTTCTGGTGTACTCTTACCTAACATAGGCGTTTCAATTTCGATAAAATCATTATTATCTAAATACTCACGCATGCTGCGAGTGATCTTATGACGCATGATTAGTTTGTTTTGCATCACAGGACGGCGAAGATCTAAGTAGCGATATTGAAGACGGGTGTCTTCTAAAGCATCTGTTTCATCTGCGATGATTAATGGTGTTGTTTTCGCTTTATTGATAATCTCAAACTTTTCAACTTTAACTTCGATTTCACCTGTTTTTAAATCAGGATTGGCATCTTTTCTTTGAAGTACGGTTCCTGATACTGATAATACATATTCATTGCGGACATCTTTTAATGCCTCACTCATACTTTCATCAAATACAAGCTGGCAGATTCCAGAACGATCTCTAAGATCGATAAACACTAGCTGTCCAAAGTTTCTTTTTTTGGCAACCCATCCTACTAGCTCTACATGTTCATTTACGTTTTCTAAACGCAAATCTCCATTGTGATGTGTTCTATTCATAAACGTTTCTCCTTTTAATGATCATGTTCTTCCACTAAGATATGATCTAATGTTTCTATCATATCTTCCATATCAACCGTTGTCTGTTCTTTTTTCTTAAGATCTTTGATCGTTACCTGGTTGTTTTCAACTTCTGTATTTCCAATCAAGATTGCGACTTTTGCCTTTGCTCGATCGACAGCTTTAAATTGTGCTTTAAAACTTCTCTGTAACATATCCATATCACTTCGATACCCATATGCTCTTAATTCTGTTACGATTTGTAACGCTCTGCTTCTTGCTTCAGAATCTAAGCACATAACATAGGCATCTAAAGCCGGTTTGGTTTCTAGATCAACACCTTCTGCTTCTAAAGCCAGCAAAATACGTTCAATTCCTAGTGCCCAGCCAATGCCACTCATACCATCTGGACCACCAAAATAAGAAATTAATCCATCATAGCGCCCACCAGCCAATACTGTTGACTGCGCTCCCATTTCTATATTGATGGAAACAATTTCAAATACAGTGTGTGTATAATAATCTAAACCACGAACTAAGTTATCATCAATTTCATAAGGAATATTTAATTCGTTCAAAAGAGATAATACAGTTTCAAAGTATTCTTTAGATTCCTCATTTAAATAATCTTTCATACTAGGTGCATTTTTCATGAATTCTTTATCATGATCAATCTTGCAGTCAAGAATACGTAAAGGATTTTGTTCATAACGTCGTTTACAGTCTGAACATAGCTCGTCTAAATGCGGTTTAAAATATTCTTTCAATGCGTCTCTATAATTTGCTCTACTTTCATCATCACCTAAAGTGTTGATTGTTACTTTAATATCATTTAAACCTAAAGCTTTTAAGATAGAAAAAGCTAATGTAATACATTCAACGTCTGTATAGGGAGATTTATTCCCTAAACATTCGACTCCGAACTGATTAAAGATGCGAAGTCTTCCTTTTTGTGGTCTTTCATGACGATGCATTGGTCCCATGTAATATAATTTGACAGGTAAATCTGGATTTGCATACATCTTATTTTCTACAAAACTACGAATAACACCAGCAGTCCCTTCTGGTCTAAGGGTCAATGAAGTTGAACTGTTTTCAAGTTGGAATGTATACATTTCTTTATTGACCATATCACTGGAGTCGTTCTCTCTTTTGAATACATTTGTGTGTTCAAAAATTGGTGTTCGAATCTCATCATAATTATATAGGTAACAAAATTCACGAAAAATACGCTCTAACTGCTGCCACTTATACGATTGATCACCATAAACATCTTGTGTTCCTCTTGGAATCTGATATGCCATATTTTGCCTCCTTCTTTAAATAAATAAAAAAACGCCCTATATAAGGACGTTATGAACGCGGTACCACCTTATTTTATGCTATAAGCATACACTCTAGTCTTAACGCGACGTACGATCGAATTTTTTGTTCGATTCCTCCGAAGTGTCCAGAAATAAATTTATATAGTACTTTCACCAGCCGTACATTCTCTACAATATGTGTTTATTTCAATTCTTCTTCAATGGATTTATGCATTTTCAACATTATGATATACGTTTTGAACATCATCAACATCATCTAATAATGTTAATAAACGTTTGAATAATTCCAAATCTTCTCCTTCAAGAGTCACTGTTTCGTTTGGAACCATCTTATCTTCTAATACTTCAAATTTTACATCTGGGATCAAGTTTTCAACTACTGTTTTCGCATCGTCTAACTGCGTTGGCTCAACAGTAATTGTCATATATCCATCTTCAATCTCAACATCATGTAAATCGATATCTGCTTCAATCATTGCATCCATCATTGCCTCTTCGTTTTCATATTGAATAACGATAACGCCTAAGTGCTCATATCCAAAAGATACAGAACCTCCAACACCAAGTTTAGAGTGCGATTTATTGAAGCATGCACGAAGGTTTGCAATAGTACGATTTGCATTGTCAGTTAAACAGTCAATGATGATCGTTGAACCTGCACCTTGTCCGAATCCTTCATAACGAGCACTTGAATAACTTTCATCAGCTGAACTTTTTGCTTTTTCAATAGCACGTTTGATAACATCAGCTGGAACGTTGTTTGCTTTTGCACGTTCAATTGCTTTTTTTAATGTCTGGTTCATATCTGGATCTGGATCACCATTTTTTGCGGCAACCAAGATCTCTTTAGAATATCTTGAATAAATTTTTGCTTTTGCATTAGCAGTCTTTGCCATTGCAGCGGCACGCACTTCAAAGTGTCTTCCCATAAAATTTCACCTTCCAAATTCCTACCTAGTATACATTAAGATTCACGAATTTTCAATCTCTGAATATCGTTCGATGATTTTTTGTACCAAAGGATGGCGAATAACATCGTTAGCATGTAAATTCGTGATAGCTATTCCATGAATTCCTTTTAATATTTTTGTAGCCTGCATCAAACCACTATCTTCTTTTCGAATCAAGTCAATCTGTGTAACATCTCCATTGATCACAAGCTGTGTGTTTTTACCCATGCGTGTTAAAAACATCTTCATTTGCGCTTTTGTCGTATTTTGCGCTTCATCCAAGATGACGATTGCATCATTTAATGTTCGTCCACGCATAAAGGCTAAAGGAGCAATTTCAATTACCTGCTTCTCTAAATATTTCTCTACTGTTTCCTGTCCTAACATGTCATATAAGGCATCATATAAAGGTCTTAAATAAGGATCCACTTTTTCTTTCATATCGCCTGGTAGAAAGCCTAAAGATTCTCCAGCTTCAACCGCTGGACGTGTCAAGATGATCCTTTGTTTCTTTTCCTGACGTAAGCATTGAACGGCATATGCAACCGCAAGATATGTCTTACCTGTCCCAGCCACACCTGTTGAGAAAACAATGTCGTTTTTACGCAGAGCATCACAAAGAATAGCCTGTCCCAGTGTTTTAGGATAAATCAATTTTCCTGAGCGAGTCTTTCCAATTGGACGTAATTGATCCGCATGAAAATCTTTTAATTTATTCTCTTTTGCTAAAGCACAAAGATAACTGACATCCTGCGAATGAAGCTTTCGTTGTGTGTCAATCAGCTCAAAGCATTTTTGTATAACAAGAATTATAGATTCTATGTTTTCATTTTCTTCAATCTTGATTTCATGAGAACGAATTAAAAGCTTTATCTTAAAATGTCTCTCTATGATTTCCAAATTAGAATCTTCAAAACCTGTAAAGATCTGCACTTCATCTAAAGTGCGATCCAAGAGATCAAAAGAATAGTAATTCAAATCTGTTCCTCCTTATAAGAAAAAAATCTGCATAAAATGCAGATTCATTATTTTCCTCTACGAGCTTTACGTGCTGCTTCAGATTTCAATTTTCTACGTACACCTGGTTTAACGTAAAATTCTCTTTTGCGCGCCTCAGCAAGGGTGCCATTACGAGATACCTGACGTTTGAATCTTCTTAAAGCGTCATCCAATTGTTCGTTTTCTTTAACAACTACTTTTGGCATAAACAAACCTCCCTTCCTGAGTTAAGCAAGATGATTATATATCAAAATACTAATAAATTCAAGACTTTTATTCTGCTTGATTCGTGTATTTTTCAATACATTCCTTAATTGCAACATTATCGCCAATCCAAGGAGCCCTTCCATTCTCTCGATAGATAAATGATTCGTCTCCTTTTCCTAATAGAAGGATCGCATCTCCTTCGTTAGCATTTTCTACAGCTTGACGTATTGCTTCATAACGGTCTTCAATAAAGATATTCTGTGTTGATTTAATTCCTTCTTTGATTTGATCTGCAATTTCTTTTGGATCTTCATCACGAGGGTCGTCTTCTGTCAAGATGACTAAATCACAATATTGGTCTGCAATCTCGCCGAACACTTTACGTTTGGCAATATCACGTTTACCAGCCGAACCAAAGACCGCAATCAATTTTTTATCTTTACAGATCTGTCGTCCAAACTGCATGATTTTTTCCATACCATCCGGTGTATGGGCAAAATCGACTACGACATGATATGGTTGTCCTAAATCAATCTGTTCTAGGCGTCCATCAATTTGAGGTAGATGTTCGCATTGTTCAATGATTGCCTGTAAATCCATCCCGGTTTCATGCAAAGCGGCAATACTGGCAAGAAGATTATAAATATTATATGTCGCAACCAAATTGGTCTTAACTTCATAAGTCTTTCCACCGTAAACTAGATCAAAGCGTGAATAGTGTGAATCAATCACAACGTTGATAGCACGATAATCACATTCACGATCAATTCCATAAGAGATAACTTTAGCCCTTGAAATACTTCTTAGATCTTCATATTTTTCATCATCAACATTTAAGATTGATACCCCATCCTGTTTTACAAGATTTTTAAATAATAAACTTTTAGCTTCGAAGTAATTATCCAGTGTTCCATGAAAATCTAGATGATCATAAGTAAAATTGGTAAAGATGGCAACATCAAATTTGATTGCATCAACACGATGTTGCGCAAGACCATGAGAACTTACTTCCAAGGCGCAGGCTTTCATGCCTTTTTGAACCATATCAGACATCGTTTTATGTAGTACTAATGTATCCGGTGTTGTTAAATCGGGTGCCAATTTAACATTTCCATATTCAATTGAAATTGTTCCGATATATCCACAAGGTTCAATTGTATTACGGATATTGCGTATGATATTGGATATGGTACTCTTTCCATTGGTTCCAGTTACTCCATACATTAACATCTTATCTGCCGGTTTTGAATAGAATAAACGTGCACATTGGTTCATCGCGTCGATGACATCATCAACACGAATATAAACGGCCCCGCTTTTCATTTCCTCAAGTTTTTTTGAATGAACGATACATTTAGCTCCATTGTCTAAAGCCTGATTGATAAAATCGTGTCCATCATGTGTAATACCAGGTAAACAAAAGTATATATTTCCCTGTTTTACTTTCCTTGAATCCGAACTTAATCCCGTAATATTTACAGTTGGAGCATTTTTAAATAACTTGCTTAAGCGCATAATTAAGCCTTCTTTCTAACGATATATGTTTCATTCTCTATTGTATCCCATGAAGTCAAGATACGTCCAGATAGTGTTGTATCACTTTCTATACGAGCAGGATGGTATTGATTTGTATAGCCAAAATATGTATTTCCTTCATTGCGTTCAATCAAAACCGTAATATTTGGATAGCGTTCCATATCTTTTTGGCGCAATTCTTTAGAAAGTTCTAATAACCTTGATGTTCTTTCCTTTTGGATCGTACCATGTACTTCCCCTTTCATACTGGCTGCTTTAGTTCCATCTCTTTTAGAGTATGGGAAAACATGAAGGAATGAAAATTCGATTTCTTTAAGATTTTGATATGTTGTTTCAAATTCTTCATCACTTTCCATGACAAAACCTGTAATAACATCTGTAGATATTGAAATATCAGGGATTTGACTTCGAATTTGAGAAATTCGTTTTTTAAATTCTTCGATCGTATATGGACGATTCATTCTTTGTAGTGTTTCGTTACATGCAGATTGAATTGGAACATGCAAGTGATGACAAATTCTTGGCTCATTTAAAATTAATTCAATTAGTTCATCACTGACTTCAGTGATCTCAATGCTGGAGATTCGAAAGTAAACATTTTGCGTATTTTTTAGTAATAGATTTAACAAGCCGGCAAGATCAATATCTCCATCTTTATATCTTCCGGTATGAATTCCTGTAAGCACAATTTCCTTATGCCCTTTTTCTTCCAATTCTTTTGCGATTTGAATAACTTCATCACTTGAAAGAGAACGTTCTCTTCCTCGTGCAAAAGGAATAGCACAATAACTACAGAATTGATTACAACCATCCTGAACCTTTAAAAAAGCTCTTTCCATATTTTCAAAACAATGAATCGGCATAGCTTCAAAGTCAAAATATTGATCAATCGGTCTTACTTGATCCATCTTATGTTTTTCATGAATCAACCGATCAATCAAAGGCACAATTTTATTTTTATCTTTTGCGCCTATTATTAAATCGGCTTCTAAAGCCTCTCTTTGTTTTTCATCAATGAATTGTACATAACAACCAACTAAAACAATCAAGGCATTTGGATTATTTTTCTTCGCATGATGTATTTTCTGTCTTGATTTAGAGGCAGCTGTATTGGTGACCGTACAAGTATTTATGATACAGATATCACAAGGATCATCTTTTCCAACTTCTATGTATCCAGCTTTTTTTAAACTTTCCGCATAGTATTGAGATTCATATGTATTTACTTTACATCCAAGAGTTTCTATATGAAATCGCATTAGTTCTCCTTTCCACAATGAGTTTGATATTCGATACAGGATAAGATATAGCAGGCAGCAGTTTCGGCTCTTAAGATATTTTTTCCTAGAGAACAAGTTGAAAAATGATCATTTTTCAATTTTTCTATCTCTTTTTCATCAAATCCGCCTTCAGGTCCAATGCATATTGTAATAGATTCAGGATCTTTTTCTAAATAAGATGCCAGATGCTTTGAAGGATCATCTTCTTTCTCATAGGCAACTAGATTGCATTCACCGCAAAAGTCCTTAAGGGTTTCTATTTTTTGAATTGGTATTAGTTCAACAAGATCATTTCGATTGCATTGTTTACAGCTTGCAAGAATGATGGAAGACCAACGCTCTAACTTTTTTTGCTGCTTCTTTTCATCCAGCTGAACAACAGAATATCTAGATTCAAAAGGAACGATCCTTGTAACCCCTAATTCGCAGGCTTTTTGTAACATCCACTCGAATTTATCTTGTTTGATTAATGAGCAACAAAGCGTGATATGCTGCGCTTTTTGTTCAACTGTCATTTTATCAAAGAGATAAATGTAAGGCTTTTGTTGAACGCGTGCTAAAAACACCTGCGATGTATTTGTTACAACACGAATCGTTTCTTTTTCAGATGTTCGAAGCACATCAAAAAGATGATGAGCTTCCTTTTCATTCAACATAATCTTTTGATTTACATTTGCATCGGTTTCTATAAAGACTTGTTTCATTGTTTTCCTTCCTGAGCTGCAAGCTTTAACTGTTTTACTTCATATGGTTTTAAACGGCGATATTCACCTGGTTTCAAATCATTTACTTCAATAGACCCAAAACGTACACGATGCAGTTTTCGAACTTCATGACCAAGAGCTTCCATCATATTTTTGACCTGATGATTCTTTCCTTCCATGATCGTTAATTCAAAGATAGTACGATCGCGTGTGACATCATTGGAAATAACTTTTACTTTCGCTGGTTGAAAATCTCCAATATTAGTTTTTAGACCTTTTCTTAAAAGACGAATATCATCCTGAGTTAAGGTTCCTTGAAGATTTACCACATATGTTTTTGGCAAATGGTATCGAGGATGGATCATCTGGTTACAGAAATCTCCATCATTAGTCAATAATAAAACACCACTTGTATCATAGTCTAAACGACCAACTGTATACACTCTTTGTGGAATATCTAAATAATCAAGAACGGTCTTACGATCTCGATCGTCGTTACTGGAACAAATGCATCCCTTTGGTTTATTGATAACATAATATACCTTATCTTCAAGCTCTAAGAGTTTACCATCGACTTCTATTTCATCATTTCCAGAGACTTTCGTACCTAAGGTCGTGCATAATTCTCCATTTACATATACTTTTCCTGCCTGTATCAATTCTTCAGCTTTTCTTCTTGAACAAATACCGGAACGTGCAATAACTTTTTGTAATCTTTCCATATTCTACTCCTCGAATAATTCTTCATCTTCACTTCGTTGTTTAGGAAGTTGCGGTAATTCTTTTAGCGTTTCTAATTGAAAGGCATCCAAAAATTCATCTGTAACAGTATACAACAATGGTTTTCCTACCACATCCAGACGATCTTTTGCCTCAATTAAATTACGTGCTTGAAGTTTCTTTAACATCATCTCGCAATTAACACCACGTATTTCTTCAATTTCTACACGTGTAATGGGTTGTTTATAAGCGATAATAGCCAAAGTTTCAAGAGCAGCCTGTGATAAGGATACCTGCTTGAATTGCTCAAAAAGTCTTTGAGCATATGGATAAATGCTTTCTTTTGTCACAAATTTAAATCTTGAAGCATATTCAACAAGCTCAAAACCATGATGTATATCAGAATATTCTTCTTTCAATTTTTGTATATTTGACAAGATTGATTCCTTATCATCGACTTGAAGGCTTTCCATGATTTGTTCAAGACTTAAACCTTCATCACCACTTAAGAATATCAATCCTTCAATGATTGCCTTTTGATTATCCATTATTCAATCCCTCTTTTCACATAGATATGATCTTCTGAGTCAATCGTAAAATCTAACCATTTTTGATGGATTAAATCAAGAATGGATAAAAAAGTCACGATGACCATATGAAGTGAAGAACAATCATCACATAATGTTTCAAATAATATTGTATCGTTTGAATCTTTTAATCTTTCTTTAATCTGCTCAAGTCTTTCTTCCACGGAAAGTTCTTTGATCGTCACTTTAGTTTCATATGGTTTTAATAAGATCATGCGTTGCAGGACACGATTCATCGCTTTTAATAATTCATATGGACTTTGATTTTCAATTGTGTCACTTTCGATGGGAATTGACCATTGTTCCACTAGAGGTGATACAGGTCTTGTAAAATGTTTTTGACGGTTTTCGTAATCTATCCTTAACTTTTCACTGATTTCTTTATACTTTTGATATTCGACCAATCGAGCTACCAGTTTTGTTCTTTGGTCTTCTTCATATTCTTCTTCGACTTGAACTTCTTCTCTTGGTAAAAGTTTCTTTGATTTGTACTCAATCAAACTTGCTAATTCACTCAAATACTCACTGGCAATTTCTAGATGAAGATCTTTCATTTGATGTATGAATTCGATATATTGAGTTGTTAATACATTCATATCCAAATCAAAAAGATCTAGTTTATTTTCTTTGATTAAGTGCAGCATAAGATCCAATGGACCTTCAAACTGATCGATCGTAACAGTAAATTTCATAAAAATCACCTATAATAGTATATCAGATATAATCTAGGCGTTAAAGTGAAAATAATTGAATGTCGATTACGGATTTTCGCTATTTTTACTACTGTTTTAAACCTTTCTATGTTACTATATATCCACGTAAGGGGGTAAATATGAAAAGAGCTTTTGTCTATTTTCTTATCGCAATATTCTTATTATTGGTCGTGCAACCTAATATCCAAACAAGTGATATAGACAAAAATAGTCGTGTGCCTACCAATACGACCAATTCAATTACTACAAATGAAAATGCCGATATTCCTCAATCAGAATCAAAAGCTACGATTTGTATCGACCCTGCAAAAGGTGGAACAGACACAGGTTATGTTGTTGATGAGACAACGAGCGAAAAAGACATCAATCTTACGATTAGTTTAAAAATTGGAGAAGCCCTTCAACAAGCCGGGTACAATGTTGTCTATACTCGAACTGATGACAATTTTGAAACATATTCCAGTGAAGATGACTCCGCAAAAGCAAGGATCAATCTTGCAATCGATCAAGATGCGGATTATTTTCTCAGTGTTCAAATGAATAATGATGAAAATCTATTGACCAGAGGATATTCCCTATTTACACAGTCCAATGAAGATATGATCACTCTTGCTCAAGCGATATCCGATAAGTTGAGTAATTTAAATTATTCGACTTTTGGGGGATTGGACAGCGATCATTATGCAAATTTCCCTATCCTGCAAGATCGAGATCTTCCTTCTATTCTATTAGAACTTGGTTATTTAACAAATAAAGAAGATCTAACGAATTTAAATAATGAAAATTTTCAAAATAAAATAGCCTATGCGATTGCCGAAGCTTTTGTTGAAACTATTAACTAAAGCTTCTTTTTTATAAAAAACTTTTCTAACGAAGTGGAAATTGATATAATCATGAAAAGGAATGTAAAGAAATGAAAGAGAAAGAAAACGTAATTTACAAAGGTAAAATATTTGATTTAGTTCAAAAAAATGTTGTAATCAACAATAAGACCTATCAACGCGACATTATTCGCCATCCAGGCGGTGTTGGTGTATTGGTCACAAAAGAAAATAAGATTTTGTTTGTTAAACAATTTCGCCATGCGATTAATAAGGAAACTTTAGAAATTCCTGCCGGTAAACTCGAATATGGAGAAGATCCTAAAACATGTGGCATTCGTGAGTTAAATGAAGAAGCATATCTAGAATGCGAAGATTTACAACTTATTACTTCTATAGTCAGTACACCTGGCTTCTGTGATGAACGTATATGGATCTATGAAGCTAAGAATATTAAAGCCACGACACATCACTTAGCACAAGACGAAGATGAAAACATCGATTTAGTATGGTTGGATATCAAAGATGCATATCAAATGATTCTGGATCAAAAAATTGATGATGCAAAAACGATCATAGCTATACAGTATGCATATATTAATAGAAAGTAGAGGATAAAGAGATTATGAATTTTGTTTTTATTTCACCCAATTATCCGGAGAATTATTGGTTATTTTGCAGAGGGTTAAAAAAATACGGAGCTACAGTGCTAGCTATTGTTGATACTCCATACGATTCATTAAAAGAAGAACTCAAGGCGAACATTGATGAATGCTATGTCGTATCAAATTTTAATGACTACGATCAAATGGTCAAAGCGGTTGGATATTTTACCTTTAAATATGGAAAGATTGACTGGATCGAATCAAATAATGAAGCCTGGCTTACATTGGATGCCAGATTACGTGATGACTTCAATGTTAAAACAGGATTTGACTTCAATACGATCAATGAATATCAATCCAAATCAGCCATGAAAAAATATTACGCCAAAGCCAATATCCCTACAGCTCGATATTTATTGGTTGATTCTTTAGAAAGTGCATTAAACTTTGCGCATGAGGTTGGTTACCCCCTGGTACTAAAACCAGACCATGGAGTTGGGGCGAGCTTTACCTATACAATAACAAGCGATCAAGAACTCAACACTTATTATACACAGACTTTAAATCAACAAATGATTCTAGAAGAATATGTGGATGGCGAAGTGTTCACATTAGATGGTGTATGTGATCAAAATGGAAATATTCGATATTTAAATTCTTTGGAATATGTCGGAAATTGTATGGATAGCGTTCTTCACCAACAGAGCATAGGAGCTTATACGACTTTTTCAATCAAAGATGAATATAAAAAAGTTGTTCAGGATACCATTCATGCTTTTCAGTTGAAAAACCGTTTCTTTCATTGTGAATTTTTTAGATTAAATAAAGCAAAAAAAGGATTGGGAAGAAAAGGAGCCATTATAGGCCTAGAAGTAAATTTTAGACCACCTGGAGGATTTGCTCCTGATTTAATGAACTATGCCGGAAGTATTGACGTATATGAAATCTGGGCAAAAGTTTTACTAACCCAGAATGGATGTTTTGATTTAAAAGAGCGAAAATCATCTGGTTTTGCAGGCCGAAGAGATTCTATTAATTATAAATACACGGTTGAAGAAATCGAAACGATGTACAAGAAAAATCAGATTGAGACAAAATATCTTCCGCCAGCCTATGCCGCAACAATGGGAAACTGTACAATTATAGCTAGATTTGATACTCTTAAAGAGCGAGAAGATTTCTTTAGAGATGCGCTTGCCATAGCTGAATAGAAAGGATCTTTAAATTGATATTAAAATTTGATTTATATATGTCTAGGTTGCATCAGGAACGTACAATCCATATGTATCTTCCTGATGATTATCTGGTTACAAAAAAAAGATACCCTGTTCTTTATATGTTCGATGGTCACAATCTATTTAATGATGAAGATGCAACATATGGAAAGTCCTGGAATCTAGAACAACAGATTCGCTGGAATCATAAAGAACTCATTGTTGTTGGGCAAGAATGTTCACATGATGGCAATGCCCGTCTTGATGAATATGGTCCCTGGCCGTTTGCGGATGAAAATTTTGGGATTTTTCAGGGCAAAGGAGAAGCAACGATGCACTTCTTTGTCGAAGAGTTAAAACCATACATTGACCATCATTTCCCTACTTTACCTGATCGTAATCATACATGGATTGGTGGTAGCAGCTGTGGTGGACTTATGGCTTATTTTGCCGGCGTATTCTATAGTCATATATATTCTAAGTCACTTGTTATTTCACCTTACTTTCAACCGGTGGAAGAATATTTATACTGGGATACAGAAAGAGCTTATGTTCATAATGGTAGTTGCATGTACATGTCATGGGGAGCTTTAGAAGGCGGAAAACATTCGTTCGTTCGCGAAACAAAGATTTGCACAGAATTGGCTAATAAGTTGATCAATAAAGGTGTTTATGTTCAATTTAATGTAAAACCTGAAGGAAGACATAGAGAAAGTGATTGGGAACAGGAAGCATCTACCTTCCTAAATTTCCTGTTTTGATAAAAATGGATCGCAGCGTTAAAGTAAAACGACTTCAATCCCCTTCTAAAGGGAGAACGATTTGCATCAGCGATATACACGGCAATTTGAACATATATAAAAAACTATTAGAGAAAGTAAAATATCAACCGGGTGTAGATAGGTTGATGCTTTTAGGGGATCTCGTTGAAAAGGGAGAAAAAAACCTGAGAACTCTTCACTTTGTGATGAATCAAGTCAAACATGAAGATGTTCATGTTATTATGGGAAACTGTGATTTTATCTGTAAGAACGTACTTTTCGCTTATCGATTGGATTTTTTAAAAGAAGTGCTCTTACAAAGAAAACAATCCTTGATTCATGAAATGGCAAATCAAATCGGTATTTCTATAGATATAAATACCAATATGAGCAGGTATACACATGAAATCCGTAAACACTTCTTAGATGAACTATGTTTTTGTAATGATCTACCTCATGTTATTGAAACAGATTCACACATCTATGCACATGCAGCAATCATGAATGAAACCATATTTGGTAATGACTTTAGAGAAGTTATGACAACACATTTCTTTTTAAATAAAAAAATACATTTCCATAAAAAAGTCGTTGTTGGTCATCTTCCTGTTACAGAATATTGTCATTCTATTGCCTCATTTAATCCAATCTATGATGGAAGCACGAATGTATATTCTATCGATGGTGGTAATGTTGTAAAAAAAGCAGGACAGTTAAATGCGCTGATCATTGATAAAAATAACGTTAGCGTCGATAGTATTGATGAGTTACCAGAAGTTGAGGTTATTGAAACGGTATTTAATCATAATCAAATTCCTCTGTTTGTCACATGGAATACATCACAAATTAAAGTTTTGAAGTCAACACCTAAACAATCGTTAGTTTATAATTCATTTTTAAATCGATCTTTTTGGGTTGAAAATGAATTTATTCAAGATTTTAAGGCAACCGATTATACAAATTATCAGATACCATTAACCCAAGGAGAAACAGTAAAACTTGTTTGTCTCTATCAAGATAAAGCCCAGATTAAGAAAAATGGTGTTCTTGGATGGACTTATCAAAAAAATTTGAAAATATAAAGCTATTTTGTTTAATTTAATACATTTGAAACAAATATGACAGCAGTTGAGTACATACTAAAGCATGATACCCTGGCATCTTTTGACTGGATGTGCAGATTGATTCAGAGTCATATCTTTTTATATAAAAAAATCTCACCATCATAGACTAAGAATGTCATCTATGTTGGCGAGATTTTTATTATTTATCTAATTCTTTTGCGATATACAAACATTTGCAAAGTTCTTTTACATCTTCTTCACTTGTATTCCAGCTTGTAACTAAACGCACAGTTAAAAAATCATCTTGTTTATTCCAAATTTCAAAATCAACCATCTTTGATAAGTAATCATACTGTTCTAATGTTAAGTTTAAGAAAATTTGGTTTGTTGTGCTTTTCATTAAAAATGGATAGCCTAAATTATGTGCATACGCCTGAATTCTTTGAGCCATTTCATTTTCATGCTTAGCAACTCTAAAGAATGCTCCATCGTAAAATAAACCAACAAATTGTAAACCTAGAATCCATCCTTTTGCCATCATGGCTCCATCCTGCTTCATAACAAAACGGAAATTGTGCGCTAGATCCTTGTTTGAAAATACAACCGCTTCTCCCATCAACGCACCATTTTTTGTTCCTCCAATATAGAAAACATCACACCATTTAGCTATATCATTCAATGTGTAGTCAACTCCTGATTCTAAAGCTGCGCCTAAACGTGCTAGATCGGAAGAGCACACGTCTGAACTCCAGTCACCAATGGAAATCTC
>CAMJQJ010000035.1 GCA_946408025.1 uncultured Faecalitalea sp. | reverse complement strand
CACCGAGATCTACACTCTTTCCCTACACGACGCTCTTCCGATCTCAAGCCATTCAAGAGCGTGAATATCTTGCAGAAGGTGAATCACCTTGATGACATCACATTCATTCATGGAAGGATCCTGTCGTTTGATTTCTCTTACTGTGTGAGAAATTAAATCATGATCGTCATCTAAAGAAAACTCATTTAAATAGATAATTGTTTGTTTTAAAAGATGTTTGTTCATATTTTGATTTTATCAAAAAAAGGCTGAAAATTCAGCCTTTGTTATCGAACTAATTCTTCCTGATGAGAAGCAAATGTGTATTCTTCAATTGTGTAAGCAACACGTGATTTGATCAATTCTTCAGGATCATTTTTTAATGTTCCTTCACGAACCATTGTATACTGCATTGGCATGTATTGAGATAACAATGGAAGTGGTACAGGATGTTCTCTTAAATTACAGATTAATTTGTTTAAAGCATCTTTAACTTCTTTAACTGGGAAGTAGTAACGGCAGCGATCTGAGAAAGAATATTGACGCTTAAAGGCGATTTCTTTTTCAGTACCATGATAATATGGTTGCCATTTTCCCGGATTTGCCAACATGGCTTTATCTAATGCTTCTTTGAAATGACTTGTTTCAAAATCGTATACTTTAGCAAGTTCTTCTTCGATTACACAAAGAG
Organism: uncultured Faecalitalea sp.; assembly: GCA_946408025.1. Classification (GTDB taxonomy): domain Bacteria; phylum Bacillota_I; class Bacilli_A; order Erysipelotrichales; family Erysipelotrichaceae; genus Faecalitalea. Next base: position 15,203 of record CAMJQJ010000035.1, on the reverse strand, counting down.
AGAAGATACCTTCACGTGCAGCATATGTTAATCCAGGACCTACTTTTAAGATTCCAACGCCATCTTCAACCAATTCTCTTAATTTGTATTTTGTCTGGTAATCTGTTGAGTGTCCTTCAAATACAAGCTGATCATATTCTTTGATGCTAGCCATCAAATCTTTAGCTCGTTCTCTATCATATTCTTCACAACCTGCATCTTTTTCTTCTACACCAGGTTGTACAACAGCTGCAATGACATGGTTCCAAGCATCTTTGATTCCCATATCTTCAAAAGCTTTTTCAAATGCGGCTACGGTATTTCTGAAATCCTGAGGTTTGGTAACCTGCATTCCACTGGATTCTTCCTGAGCACCACCAGGGATTGGCACTTCACTACCAACGATGTAGACTGGATGAATGGCTTCAGGATTTTCTTCTAATAATTCCTGGTAAGCTTCTTCGCACACTTTGGCAAGAGTAGCACCACGTCTTGCGATGATCTCATCACTTAAACGTGTGTTTGGATCGTCATCTGCCACTTTCATGCTTGTGTCAATATGAATCTTTGTAAATCCAGCTCTTACATAATCGTGTACGAGTGTTTTGGCATATTCCATTGCCTCTGCTTCTGGTTTTGAGCTAACTGTTAAAGGCCCTAAGTGATCTCCTCCTAGGAAAACGCGATCTTTATCAAGTCCTGCGTTTTCAGCTTCTTGTAAACAGAATTCATAAAAGTCTTTTGGTGTCATACCAGAATAACCGCCATTTTGATCGACCTGATTTGCAGTTGATTCGATCAAGACGCACGAATTTTGTTTTTTTGCAGTTTCCATTGCGGCTTTGATTACAAAAGAATTGCTGGAGCAGCATGAATAAATAGCTACAGCTTTTCCTTGTTTTTGCAAGGAAACTATATTTAATAATGGATTTTGTTTTGGCATAAAGTTCCTCCTATCACTGATTTTATTATACTCAAATATTTGTACAAAAATACACTTTTGATAAAAGTTACAAATAAAAAAGGCAAAAATGTAAACACAAAGTTATTTCCTATTAAAAGGCAAATAAATGGAAGTTTTTATCCTTTATTTAAACGCTTTCTGTGCTATAATTCTTTTAGCGGATAACGGAGGGTATAATATTATGAAAGTTATTATTTGCGAAAATTATGATGAATTATCATTAAAAGCTTTTGAAGTCATTAAAGAGTTGGTTTCATCTAAACCAGATTGTGTTTTAGGACTTGCAACAGGAAGTTCTCCAGTTGGTCTTTATAAAAATATGATCAAAGATCACAAGGAAAATGGTACAAGCTATAAAGATGTTAAATCTTATAACTTAGATGAATATGTAGGAATCGACCGTAACGATCCTCAATCATACTACACATTCATGAAAGAAAACTTATTTGATGGTATCGATATCGATCCAGCGAATACACATGTACCATATGGAAGTACACCTGAAGATTGTGCAGCTTATGAAAAAGAACTTGAAAAAGTATCTGTTGATCTACAATTGTTAGGTATTGGTCAAAATGGACATATCGGCTTCAATGAACCTGGTACACCATTTGATATCTTGACACACATCGTGGATCTTACAGAAAATACACGTCAGGCTAATGCTCGTTTCTTTGATGATGATATCAATAAAGTTCCAACTCAGGCAATTTCTATGGGTATTGGTACAATCATGAAAGCTAAAAAAGTGTTGTTAGTTGCGAATGGTGAAAATAAAGCTGATGCTGTAAAAGCGATGATCGAAGGACCTGTTGATACAGCATGTGCAGCTTCTGCATTGCAAAATCATCCAGATGTAACAGTTGTTATCGATAAGGCAGCTGCTTCTAAGCTTTCTAAATAGTTTTATTTTGGTGTTTCCTAATGGGAGGCACCTTTTTTTTATTGGTGTATTTTAAGTTGAAAAATAGATAAGGTTCATATTAAAATATTTGTATGAAAAAATGGCTATATAGAATATTAATGTTGATTTGTGTTGGCGTGTTTGCCTTTAGTGCTTATCAGTTATATTTGATTTATTCGTCTTCAAAACAGGTCGAAGATGAAACAAAGGCTTTACAGGAATATGTGGTCGAAGAAAACTATCTGCAGCCAGACTGGACAAGCCTGAAAGCAGAAAATCCAGATATTATTGCGTGGGTCTATGTTCCTGGATGCAATATTAGTTTTCCAGTTGTCCAAGGTGATGATAACAGCTACTACTTAACGCATACGACAAAAAATGAATATAATGAAAGAGGAGCTATCTTTCTAGACTATCAAGCAAATTCTTCTTTTAGTGACAATAATTCTATTATTTATGGACATTCTGTTGAAGGTGGAGGAATGTTTACTGATTTGAAAAACTATAGTGACCAGACATTTTTTAATGAACATTCCGTGTTCTACCTTTTAACTCCAAATGCAAATTTTGAATGTCAAATCATGACATATGCAAAATCTAATGATGGTTCTGTATATTACACAACTTCATTTGGAGGCTATCGTGATGATGTCATTAATCAGATGAAGACAAATGCTTTGTATTATAACGATATTGATACTACAGATAAGTCTTTTGTTACGCTTTCTACATGTGATCTTGATTATGGTTTTAACTCTGATCGTCGTCTAATTTTAACTGGTGTTTTGAACCAAACAACAGATCCAATTAAAATTGTCGATTGATTTTATCGTTTTTATGGTATACTTGTATAGGTTTGCTTATGAAGATATGTTTTGTGACAGGAGGTACAGGAGGACATATTTATCCGGCATTAGCTTTAGCGGATAAAGTGAAACAGCTGTACCCAGACACTCAAATCTTATTTATTGGAAACAATGATCGTATGGAAGCAGATCTTATTCCTTCCTATGGTTATGATTTCAAATCTTTACATACTTCTGGTTTAGTCGGTTCGATTTTTTCTAAGTTAAGAGCCGTAAGTCAGTTGTTTTTTGCGTATCATAAAAGCAAGATGTATTTAAAAGAGTTTAAGCCTGATATCGTAATTGGCTTTGGCGGGTATGTGAGTGCACCTGTGGTTTTGGCAGGGCGTTCTATGCACATTAAAACGATGATCCATGAGCAGAATTCGATTGTAGGAAAGGCAAACCAGTTGGTGATGAATAAAGTTGATAAGATCATTACTTGTTATACAAAGTGTGAGGAAATTTTTCCTAGTGATAAAACGATCCTATTGGGAAATCCACGGGCAACCATCGCCAAAGAAGCTAATTTTGATGAAATGTATTTTAAGTCACTAGGCTTATCATTAGATAAAAAAACGATCTTGATCATGATGGGATCTTTAGGTTCAAGCAGTGTAAATGCCTTGATGAAAGATTCTTTGACAGACATGCCAAAAGATCTGCAGTTTTTGTATGTTTGTGGAAAGAATAATTCGGATGATCTTCATCTGTTTGATTCACAGGAAAACGTATTTGTTGTGCCATATGTAGATACACTAAAGATTTATGCGCATATTGATGGAATGATCTGCAGAGCTGGAGCAACGACGATTGCTGAATTAACGGGTCTTGGAATCCCTTCAATTATGATTCCTAGTCCTTATGTAGCTAATAATCATCAATATTACAATGCGAAAGTATTGGTGGATCAAAAGGCAGCGTTTATGATCGAAGAGAAAGATTTAAATGCGACAAATCTAAAAAAAGCAATCAAAGATTTATTCATGAATGAACAAATGATGAAACAAGTTCATCAAAAAGCTCTTCAATTAGGAAAGCCTGATGCAGCTTATGACATCATCGATGAAATGGTAAAATTAATCAAAGAATAAATAAAGGGGAATTATATGTCTGTTTTAACACGATTAAAAGTATATGGAAAAGTTTTAGAAAATGAACCAATGAAGAAACATACGACATACCACATTGGGGGGAATGTTGCTTATTATATAACACCACACAATGAAACGGCTTTGATGTGTATCCTGGATATATTACAGGACGAAAAAATTCCGTATCATGTAACCGGAAGAGGTTCAAATATTTTATGTGATGATACTGATTTTAAAGGTGCTATCGTTAATTTGGATGGTACGCTAAACGAGTATTATTTTGAACCAGATGGAACACTTGTAGCTCAGGCAGGATGCTCAATAATAAATTTATCTGTGGAAGCTATGAAACGTTCTTTATCCGGTTTGGAATTTGCTTCAGGAATTCCTGGTTCTATAGGTGGAGGCCTTTATATGAACGCGGGAGCTTATAAATCGAATCTTTCAAATTTATTGATCGATGTATGTGTATTAAAAGATGGACGCATTGAATGGATCAAAAAGGAAGACTTAGATTATGGATATAGACACTCTGCTTTTCAAGAACATAAAGATTGGACGGTATTAGCTGGTCGATTTAAGCTTGAAAAAGCTGAACATAATGACATTCGAGATCTGATGGACTCAAGAAGAAAGAGAAGAATGGATTCACAACCACTGAATATGCCTTGTGCCGGAAGTGTGTTTAGAAATCCGGAAACGATCCCGGCATGGAAGTTGATTGAAGAAATGGGATTAAGAGGGCATCAAATAGGTGGCGCTCAAGTTAGTACGAAACATTGTAACTTTATTGTCAATGCGACTGGAGATGCCACAGCTTCTGATGTTCGTGCCTTGATCTCAATGATCCAAGCCAAGGCAAAAGAACTGTATGACATTGATCTGATTCCAGAAGTGGAGCAGATGCATTGGTAAGAAAACAAAAAAAATCAAAAAAGAAACGTTCCTTATCTATAAGAACGTGCATTATATTAAGCAGTATCATTTTTGTTTTGGCTAGTTTGGTTGTTTATTATTTTTCATTTGATTCAAGGGCACATGTTTTAAGCTCAAGCGGAAATTATTATTATACCGATAAACAAATTTATCAGATCGCCAATGTTAGTACGGATACAAGATTATGGCTTACACCTGGTTTTTTGATTGAGAACCGACTTGAAAGCAATCCGTTGATTGACAATGCCACAGTTCAAAAATCACAGAATAAGATATCATTTGAAATTGAAGAAAAGGTGGTCATTGGCTATTATGTTCAAAATAACAAAAATTATTTGTTGACGATTGATAATGAATCGATTGAATTAGATACAAAGTATTTGAAAACAATTGCCCATTTTCCACTTTTGTCCGATTTTGACGAATCACAACGAAAGAAAATTGCAAAGCAGTTTAAAGAAAATAAAGATTCCTTATCTCGTTCAGTAATTGAAAAAATTGCTGAGATGGTTCCATTTCAAACTTCATATGATGATAATATGATCAAAATGACAATGCAGGATGGTAATATTGTCTATACCAGTATGGATTCTCTAGTCATGATGGCTAATTACCAGGCTATGTTAACAGAACTGCATGGACAGAATGCTTGTCTGTTGCTAGATGCACAACACTCAGCCATTGATAAAATCGACTGTGCTGATATCAGTAGTCTGATTGATGGAACGACAAGTAAAAAAGAAGAAACAAAAGAAGAAACAAAAGAAGATTCACAAAATCAAAATACGGAAGAAGATCAGAATGAGACAGCGGATACAACACAGGATACGGCGGAAGATTCACAAAGTGTGTATGATCAAGCTACCGATTGGACAATTAACAACGATTTAGGATTAGAATACTCTTCCAGTCTGGATGTGTATCGTGATCCCAATACAGGTTTACTGTATCGTTGGAATGTTGAAACGGCTTCTTTTGACCAGATTGTTGAATAAGTTTGTTTTCATTGAATAGTTGGGGTATAATTAATAAATAACAGGAGGATTTTAATATGCCTATAAATAAATCGACCGAATATGGTAATATCAGTATTTCTCTTGACGCAATCTCAAGTCTTGCCGGTGGAACAATCACAGAATGCTATGGTGTTGTCGGAATGGCATCACAAAAGGCGGTACGTGATGGTTGGGCTGAACTATTAAAAAAAGAAAACTATGCGAAAGGTGTTGTTGTTCGCCAGGATGCAGAAGGTCTTGTGTTGGATCTTTACATTATCGCATTACATGGTATCAAGCTTCATGAAGTTGTTTATGAAGCACAAAAACGTGTTAAATATGTATTGGAAAAGACACTAGAAGTTAAATGTTCTCAGGTAAACATCTTCGTCCAGGGTGTAAGAGTATTGAAGTAGGTGAATCACATGGAGAGAATAAGTGGAAAGTTATTTAAAGATATGTTGGCTTCAGGTATGAATAATTTGGCCAATCATTCTGCTGAAGTCGATTCTTTAAACGTATTCCCGGTACCAGATGGTGATACCGGAACCAATATGTCTTTGACTTTTTCTAGCGGAGTCAATGATGCAATCAAAGTAGAGGAAGACCATATTGGAAAAGTTTCCAAAGTCCTATCTCGAGGATTATTGATGGGTGCTAGAGGAAACTCGGGTGTTATCACTTCGCAGATCTTTAGGGGGTTCTTTCAATCTGTTGAACATTTAGAAGACATGGATGCTTTACAACTTGCTCAAGCTTTGGTCAATGGATCTAGAGTAGCTTATCGAGCTGTCATGCGCCCGGTTGAAGGAACGATTTTAACGGTAGTCAGAGAAGCGGCAGACTATACATATGCTTATACTGTGACAGAAGAAATCACAGACTGTATCAAAGTTATGGAGAAGATGGTTCTTGAAGCAAATGAATCACTTCTTAGAACACCGGAACTTTTACCTGTGCTTGCCGAAGTTGGCGTTGTTGACAGTGGTGGTAAAGGACTTTGTGTTATTCTGGAAGGCTTTTTATCTGCCATGAAGGGAGAAGTGATTGCTCCATCTAATGATGCTTCTACATATGACAATGCTCAGACTAAAGTTGAAGGAGGAGAAGAAGAATTTGGATTCTGTACAGAATTTATCCTTCATCTAACTCCAACAGGAGTTAAACATTTCTCTGAAGAAGATTTCAAAAATGAATTAGCTACGATTGGAAATTCAATTGTTTGTGTACAAGATGACGATTTAGTTAAAGTCCATGTCCATACTTTAGAACCTCAAACAGCTATCAAGATGGGTAAACGTCGTGGGCGTTTTATGAAATTAAAGATTGAAAATATGCAGGAACAGCATGACAACATTTTAGAAAAAGAACAGGAAGAAGAAGTCGTTGCTGAGCATAAAAAATATGCGATCATCACTGTTGCGCCAGGCAAAGGTATCGATGCGATGTTTAAAGAATTAAGAGCTGATATTGTTGTCGGTGGAGGGCAGACAATGAATCCAAGTACAGAAGATTTTGTATCAGCTATTGGAAAAGTAAATGCAGATCACATTATTATTTTGCCAAACAACTCGAATATTGTTCTTGCAGCAAATCAGGCATGTCAAGTTTGTGAAGACAAGGATATTCACGTCCTTCCAACAAAGACAATTCCACAAGGATTAAGTGCATGTATCATGTTCAATCCTGAAGTAGATATTGAAGATAACTTATCTGAAATGCAGGAAGCTATAGATCATGTTAAATCCGGGGAAGTGACATATGCAATCAAGGATACAACATATGAAGGTTTGGAAATCAAGAAAGATGAGTATATGGGTATTTTTGGTAAAGCAATTGTTGTGTCTGACCCAGATATGATGAACTCAACAAAAGCTTTGTTGGATAAAATGCTAGACGAAGATGCTGAACTAGTAACATTGATTTACGGAGATACAGCTACTTTAGAACAAGCTGAAGAAATTGCTGAATATATTGAAGATACATCAGATGCTGAAGTAGAAATCCATGAAGGAAATCAACCTGTTTATTCTTTCATTATAGGTGTTGAATGATGAAAAAAGTGCTTACAGAAGCACTTTTTTTCTATTTCTGATAAGAAATTCCATTTTTGTGACCAACTTTTCCACTCAACTTGTAAGTAAGAATTTTTATGTTAGTATATGAGTGTAAAAAGAAATAGGTTATAACATAGATTAAAAAATCTATGTAATATCCATAAAATTCTTGAACAGGGTAGAGGAAAGAAAAATAAAAAATCCTAAATAATAAGGATAAAATCAAGAAGTATTTACTTCGTAAAAGAGAAGATAGCGACTCGAGTTAGAGGAAAAAGAAAAAACCTTTAAGAGAAAATCTTCGAGAAAAGATGATAAAGGTAATTAGTTCAAGAAATTATGGAATATAACAGAGAAAAGAACCGGTAAAAAAACTTATCATAATGATAAAAGAAGTTTTGAGAAGCCGGTTCTTTTCATGTATATAACTAGAAATAATGTATAAATAAGGGTATAATTGACAACGTCAGGAGTTGATATATCTATGGATTTTTCTAGTAAAATCGGCGTTTTTGATTCAGGCCTAGGTGGTATTAGTGTTTTGCATACGATTCATGATTTAATGCCAAAAGAAGATTTAATCTATTTTGGAGATAGTCTTCATAATCCATATGGAACAAAATCAAAGGAAGAAATTACAGAACGTTGTATTGAAATCTGTGATTTTTTTATGAAAAAAGATGTAAAAGCAATTGTCATAGCGTGTAATACGGCAACGAGTGCCTGTGTGAATTTATTAAGAGATAAATATCCAATTGATATCATTGGCATGGAACCGGCTTTAAAAGTTGCATGTGAAAAAGGAACGCATCAAAAAATTGCTGTTTGGGCTACAAATCTTACCTTAAAAGAAAAAAAGTTTGCAACTCTAATGGAACGTTTTGAAGATGAACATACGATTTACAAGATTCCTTGTCCAAAATTGGTTGAACTTGTTGAAGCTTCAAAACTAGAAGATACCGATTTGGTGAATGAAGCATTGCATGAATATCTTCATCAGACACAAGAAAAAGACCTAGATAGTATAGTTTTAGGTTGTACACATTTTGTATTTTATAAAGAACGTCTACAAGCTATTCTTCCTTCGTCTATTCAACTGATTGATGGAAATTATGGAACAGCAAATCATCTTAAAGATATATTGACTCATAAAAATCTTTTGAATGATTCGATTGGTGAGATAGAGTGGCATAATTCAAATGCAGATAAGATCGATCAATCTAAAAGATTATTTAAACAATTGGAGGGTACATTATGAAAAATGCATGGATTACATACGATGAAACTCAGTTGAAACAAGTCATGAGCTTATCAGATGACTATATGACTTTTTTGAGTAAGGGAAAAACAGAGCGAAAATGTGTCTCTTTGATCTTGGAAGAAGCAAAAAAACATGGATATAGAGATATTAATGAAATCATTAAAAATAAAGAGACTTTAAAACCACAAGATAAAGTATATATGAATATGATGAATAAATCCGTTGCCTTAATGCATATTGGTAATAGGCCGATAGAAGAGGGAATGAATATTTTGGGGGCACATATCGATTCACCAAGATTAGATCTAAAACAGAACCCATTATATGAAGATGGAGAAATTGCATATTTTGATACACACTATTATGGAGGCGTAAAGAAATATCAATGGGTAACGATTCCTTTGGCAATTTATGGAGTGGTTTGTTTAAAAGATGGATCTACAATTGAAATTGAAGTGGGTGATAAGGAAGAAGATCCAGTTTTTGTCATTAGTGATCTTTTGGTTCATCTAAGTGCAGATCAAATGCAGAAAAAAGCTTCTGAAGTTATTGAGGGAGAGAATTTAAATGTTACGATCGGTTCCATTCCTTTAAACGAAGAAGAAAAAGAACCGGTTAAAGCGAACATTCTTAAATTATTAAAAAATAAATATGGATTTGAAGAAGAGGACTTTATCAGTGCTGAACTTGAAGTTGTACCTAGTGGTAAAGCTCGTTCATGTGGTTTAGACGAATCGATGATCTTAGGTTATGGGCATGATGATCGTATTTGTGCTTATACATCATTAAAAGCACAACTAGAAGCAATAGATCTTGAAAGAACAGGTGTTTGTCTTCTTGTAGATAAAGAGGAAGTGGGCTCAAATGGAGCTACTGGTATGAAATCAAAATTCTTTGAAAACTTTGTTGCAGAAGTTATGAATGCGATGAATTGTTATAACGAATTGGCATTGAAACGTGCATTCATAAATTCGGATATGTTATCAAGTGATGTATCAGCTGCTCATGATCCAATTTACGCATCTGTCAGCAGTCCAAGAAATCAAGCTGAATTTGGAAAAGGACTAGTATTCAATAAATACACAGGTTCTAGAGGCAAGAGCGGATGTAATGATGCTAATGCTGAATATTTAGCACAATTAAGAGCAGTAATGGAAAAAGGTAATGTCATTTATCAAACAAGTGAATTAGGTAAAGTTGACCAAGGTGGTGGAGGAACGATTGCCTTCATCTTAGCAAATTATGGTATGCAGGTTATTGACTGTGGTATTGCTTTGCATAACATGCATGCACCATTTGAATTGGCTTCAAAAGCGGATGTATATGAGGCGAAGAAAGGATATGCAGCTTTCTTAAAATATAACAAACAATAAGGAGTGATTTTATGAATACTGTAACTCTTGTTGCTACTGACTTAGATGGAACTTTCTTAAACAGCAAAAAAGAAGTGTCTAGACTAAATCGAGAAGCAATTTCATCTTTAAAACATAAAGGTATTTTATTTGGTATTGCCTCAGGAAGACCAGTTGAAACCGTACACGCAATGTTGGAAGATTGGAAAATTGAAGATAGTGTCAGTTTCATTATGGGTATGAATGGCGGTGTTATTTATGATATTCGTCGTCGTACTAAAGAAGAATTTCACTTATTAGATGGAGAGATCATTTTAGATATTATTCACTTTTATGAAGACATGGATGTCATTTTCCATGTCTTAGTAGGTGACATTCGCTATACTAGTAAGTCAACTGAAGAAACAAGAGCACATGCCAAACTGTTTGGAGAAACAGAAATTGAAGTTGATATGGAGTCTTTCTTAAAAGATCGTACAGTCAATAAGTTGATCATTTATTGTGATCCATCATATATGCCTAAAGTTGTAGAACGTTCTAAATTATTCAAAAGAGATGATTGTGTTGGATTTAATACTGCAAATAATTTATTTGAGTATTGCGATCCAGCCATTAACAAAGGCTATGGTATCAAAAAACTTTGTAAGCATTTTGGTGTGAGTCTTGAAAACTGTGTTGCCTTTGGCGATGAAGCCAATGACATTCAAATGTTAGATTATGTTGGAATGGGCGTATGTATGAAAAACGGATGTCAAGGTGCAAAAGAGGTAGCTAATTACGTAAGTGAGTATACAAACGATGAGGATGCACTAGGACATTTCTTGTTGGATCATGTTCTTAAGGAGGAAAAATAATGTCAGCTTGGGATAAGATATATTGTAATCTTTGTGAAAATATTTTAACCAAAGGTGTGCAGGTATCCAATCGTACTGGTATTGATACTATCAAATTACCTAGTGCGCATTTTCAATTAAATGTTGGAGAAGAATTTCCAATACTGACTACAAAACAACTATTTATTCGTCAAGCTGTGCTTGAAATGTTGTGGATTTATCAAGAGCAGTCAAATGATGTGCGATGGCTTCAAGAGCGCAATGTGCATATTTGGGACTTATGGCAAATTGATGAAAACGGGGATTGGCGAGATGAAAATACAGGTAAAGTATTAAAACATTTTGATATTAAATACGCTAATACTATCGGTACAGCATATGGATATATAGTTAAGAAATTTAAATTAATGGATCGTTTGATTGAATCTTTAAAAAATGATGTGAATGATCGTAGAAGGGTTATATCTTTATGGCAAGATGAATATCTTGATACTGCTGTTTTACCGAGTTGTGTTTGGTCTAGTGAATGGGATGTTACAAATGGGATGTTAAATGCATGGGTTCATCAAAGAAGTTGTGATGTTCCTTTAGGACTTCCATTTAATGTGACGCAATATGCAGTATTATTGAAAATGTTGGCACAAGTTACTGGATTGAAAGCCGGTACGATTGACTGGTCCATTAAGGATGCTCATATCTATGTAAATCAAATAGATGGAATAAAGGAACAATTGGAGAGATTTCATACAAAAGGGGATCTAAAAGCTCCTGAACTTTGGTTAAATCCAGAAATCAAAGATTTCTATGATTTTGACTCTTCAAGTAATATTAAAGATATTAAATTGATAGGTTATGAACACATGGGAAAAATCAAATTCCCATTAACTCAATAGGAGATTTTATGAAGCTAACAATGATTGCAGCGATTGGAAAAAATCGTGAGTTAGGAAAAAATAATGATCTAATTTGGCATTTACCAAAAGATTTAAAGTTTTTTAGAGAACAAACAAAGGAACATACAATTGTTATGGGAAGAAAAACATTTGAATCTCTACCGGGTTTATTGCCTAAAAGGCATCATATCGTTATTTCTAGAAGTAATCCATGCCTGGATAAAAGTGTTGAATTATTTAATGATATTGATGCTTTTATGAAAGCTTATCAGGAAAATGATGAAGAAATTTTTGTGATAGGCGGAGCTCAAATTTATAGTCAAATGTTACCTTTTTCTACAAAATTAATATTGACGGAAATTGATGAATCTTGTAATGCAGATGTATATTTCCCGGAATTTGATAAATCAAAATATCAGAAAAACGTCATCAATGATATCACTGAAAATGATATACATTATAAGCATGTAGTGTATGAACGTATAAATTAAGGAAAGAAAGCTTTCCTTAATTTTTTTTGTAAAACTTAACATTTATGAAAAAAGCGTTATAATACTTTGTATGAAAATTGGAATTATTGATGTAGGCGGTGGAATGCGCGATATATTTGGAGCCGGTGTATTTGATGCATGCCTAGAAAACAACATTACATTTGATTTAGGAGTCGGTGTTTCGGCTGGAAGTGCAAATTTAGCAGGTTTTATGGCAAAACAGAAAGGAAGAAGCAAGCGTTTTTATACAGAGTATGCATTCAGAAAAGAATATATGTCATTTAAAAACCTAGTTAAAAAAAGAAATTATGTAGACCTTGATTATATATACTCAGGTTTAAGCAATGCGAATGGGGAAGATCCAATTGATTATAGTACTTTTTCTTCAAACCCGATGCAATTAGAAGTTGTTAGTACAGAAGCAGAGACTGGAAATGCTGTGTATTTTTCTAAAAAAGATATGCCTATTAACTGTTACGACATTTTGAAGGCGAGTAGTTGTCTTCCTGTTCTTTGCAGACCTTATCCGATTAATGGTGAGGTTTATTTTGACGGTGGCATTTCTGATCCTATTCCAGTACAAAGGGCATTGGATGATGGTTGTGATAAGATCGTATTGATTTTGACACGACCTAAGACATGGATGCGAAATCCAAAAAAAGATCGAGTACCTGCCAAGTTGTTAGAGCACTCGTATCCAGAATCATCAAAGAAATTGATGAATCGAGCTTATCTCTATAATGAACAGTTGGCAACCGCTTTAGAATTAGAAAGAAATGGTAAAGTTTGTGTTATATCGCCAGAACATATTGAGAATATGAAAACTCTAAATAAAGATAAACAACAATTAGAGTCTTTATATAAACAAGGATATAAACAAATTTATCAAATTAAACAGTTTATTCGTATGTAAAAAACTTATAGGGAATCTTATAAGTCTTTTTATTGAAAAATACGAAAGGACTTGTTTCTAACATAAAAATGTGATAATATAATTAAGCATTAATCGATGGACTCTTAGCTCAGTTGGCAGAGCAACTGACTCTTAATCAGTGGGTCTAGGGTTCGAATCCCTAAGAGTCCACCATGAGTAAATAAGCCTTTGTATAAAGGCTTTTTTTATTTGATAAAAGTTTATCATGCTCTCTTATTATAGCTGTACAGATATCTTTAATACGCTTTTAACATTGTTATGACCAAGTCGTTTGGTAAAAACAATAATATAGGGTCCACAGATATTGGATTGTATGCATGATTGTATCTAAAATCGTAGATGTTGATTATTTTAACTTTGTACTTTTGTATGGCAATATCCTTTTGTCTTGTGATTGGAGAAGTAGATAAGATCTTGATGTTTCTAAATAGAAACTAGCTTTTTCTAATTCAGGAACATTCCTCTAAGTTCATTTATATTCTTTCGTCATATGTGGTAGGTTTTCTATTAATATGATGTTACAAATACTTCTGAATGTTTTAGACTCTTTGATTTAATAATGTTTTTTATGTTCAATGATTTTGTAATGTTAGGGTGTCCATCTTAGAAATTTTTCTTGTCAAAAATTATAACTCATTTAACTGCATTTCTGTATAGAAAAGCGTGATGAAGAAAATTCTATATACACTTTTTTAACAAATAGAATGCTTTCTGAAAAGATTTGATTACATACATTAAATCATTATTTAGACTATGATACTTTGTTACGTATTTGAATAAGGATTTAAGGGTAGGAAGTATATAGTTTTTATAAGTTATAGAATAATTCGTTTTATAAAATAATATTAACGTGTTTCAATTTGGTAAATGCTAAAGCAAACAATCAAGATAAAAAGGATCAATGGTCCAAAAGTTAACCAAGGTGAAATATTTGATAAAGTAGCCATGTGATAGATGAGTAAAGAAAAACTCATATTGGATAGAAATACTAGACATTCACCTATGAAAAAAGAATGATTAATCAATGACTTTTTTGAGTCTGAAGAAGTTATTACTAATTTTATGACCCATTTCATTCCATTTAAAAGAAGGAAGATAATAGTTTCTAGAATAAACACTAAAATTAAAATTGATTTTTCTCCATAATTATCAATTAAACCATATAAATTATAATGTAGGGGTATTTGATTAGGAATATTATTCCATTGTATAAAAAGAAATAAAAAAGTAATAATCCAAATAAGTAAATTTACTATTCGAAATATTTTAATACAGTTTTTCATGATCATCATCTCTTTTATGATATTATACTATTTTTTATAAATAATTAAAGAATACGTTAAAGAAAACATTTAAAAAAATAAGATGTATAAATGTGAATAAAAGTTTGATAGCCATTGATACCGTTTATGAATCTATACAGAGAAAGTATATGTATTGTCTGAGTTAAACATGGTTATCTTGCTATGGTATTTTTTTGAGGAATGTTAAAAATGATTGGATGAAAAGGTGTGAATAAACATAATTAGTTGTCACTATTCAATAGGACTGCAAAAAATCAAAAGAAATTGAAGATTATTAATTTCTGTAATATTTCCAGGATTTTTTTGTAGGTGATTTATCATAATAAGTGCAACACTAAAAAAAGTCCATGGACTCTAATGA
>CAMJQJ010000034.1 GCA_946408025.1 uncultured Faecalitalea sp. | reverse complement strand
CCTAAAGTTTACTTTAGGTCAAGGATGTTTATAAAAAAATGGAGGAATGGTTATGTATACAATAGGACAGGTATCAAAGATGTTTGGATTATCTATTTCAACATTGCGTTATTATGATAAAGAAGGCTTGATACCAGAATTAAATAAAGATCCATCTGGTATTCGTCGTTTTGATGATCAGAGCGTTGAATCGATACGAGTTATAGAGTGTTTAAAAAAATCAGGAATGCAAATCAAAGAAATTCGTGAATTTATGGATTGGTGCATTCAAGGAGATCAGACACTTGAAAAACGAAAAGAGATGTTTTTTTCTCAAAGAAAGAATATTTTAAAAAAGATGCAAGAGTTGCAAAAGACATTGGATATGGTTGAGTTTAAATGTTGGTATTATGAAACAGCATGCAATGATGAAACAGAAGCAAATTTAAAGGAAAACTTTAAAGAAAGAATGCCTGAAAAAATTCGGGAATGTTATCGAAACGCACATGATTCCTAACATTATTTGTTTGTTTTTTTATTTGTAAAAAGATAAACAAGTAAAACAGCAAGAATACCGGCACTTAATTTAACAATAATGAAGATAGTTGTTGAAAATGAATTCGATACGCTGGCAATAAAACCAAGTTGTCCACCAAACACATAGGCGCCACTTACAGAAAAAGCAGCGTTGAGCAATTTTCCTTTCGTATCCATTTTTGAAAATAAAGGCATCATGGCAATGCTTGTGCCTAGACTTAGAATCAAACCTATTAATGCATATTGATTAATATCTAAGATGCTCGCAAGTTTTTCAATTTGTGGAGAAAAATATTTTAAAATTAATTGAGACAAAACCAAAGAACCTGCAACAATTAAGGTCATTTGAAATACGATACTAAAGACTTCCTCGATTAGATTCTGTTGGGTAAAACCAAGATCAAAGAAAAAAGTCAGGCAGACAAGGAAAAAGAAGATATATCCTAAAATGCGAATAATGTTAGCGAAAATCGTTAAGATCTTCACACTAAGTTTAAGATTGATGAAGAACATAAATAATAGAAGCATGCATAGAACAAGCAAAGGTATCATATTGATCATGAGTGAATCAATATGTAAAAAAAGACCAACAAGGATCAACACTAATGGTAAAGCAATCAAACCATAGGCAATTCCTTGCATAAAGGTTGGGACATCATCTTTTTCTAAATTGTTTAAAAAGATAGGAAGCTGAAAACTAATGGTAGCTCCAATGGTAGAAGTTAATAAAACGCCGGCAAATAGGATCATGTTTGGATCTTTTGAAATCATTTCCACAATGGAGTATCCACCTAAATCAGGAGCTAACAAGGATCCAATCAAGATGGAAGAATCAAAGAAAAGAAAATCTTTCAGACTATTGAGCATTTCTGTATTGCTTTGTAAAAAGGCAATTGAAATACAGTAAAAACCGCTAATCGATATCATGAAATCACCCATGGTGATGATGCCTTTATCAAAAGCAGATGCCAAACCTAATTTATTATCTAAAATCTTATCAAAGAGCCCTATCGTGGCAAAAATCAACATAATACAAATAAATGGATTCATAAAATATCCTTTCTTAAGCTTTAATATTATACATTATATTTCTAATTTTTGTTTTTTTGGGTTATACTTTAAGCATGGAAATTGTAATAGTAAATGAAGCAAAAGATAGAAGCATCTATCGCTATAAAAAAGATTATGAGCTTATACTGCAAAGAACCAGTGATATATTGAATCGTCATAAAGATTGGAGCTTGTCAGTTATTTTTGTGACACCTGAACAGATTCATGAAATTAATAAAGAGTATCGTAAAATAGATCGTCCGACCGATGTAATTAGTTTTGCTCTACAGGATGATCTTTCAGATGTTTTAGTCGAAGAATCTATGTGTGAATTGGGAGATATTTTTATTAATGTGCAGGCGATTCGCGATCAGGCAAAAGAATATGGCCATTCTTTGCGCAGAGAGGCATGTTTTTTGTTTTGTCATGGTTTGTTGCATTTGATGGGATATGATCATATGGAACCAGAAGAAGAAAAAGTTATGTTTGAGTTACAGGATGTGATTCTTGATGAAGTGGTTAGTCGGTAGATTCAAATATGCTTTTGAAGGTCTGGGGTATGCTTTTAAAGATAGAAGCATTGCCTTTCAGTGTTTCTTAGGAATTTTAGCATTGTTTGCTGGAATCATATTTCAATGTTCAATGACAGAATGGCTCTGGATTTTGTTATCGATCGTATTGGTCGTTTCTTTTGAAATCATCAATTCTTGTATTGAGGGGTTAGTTGATTATATTTCTTTAAAAAAGGATCCAAGAGCAAAAAGGATCAAAGATATGGCAGCAGCTGCAGTTTTTTTAGTGAGTTGTTTTGCGCTGATTGTGGCAATTTGTATCTTTGTGCCTAAATTATTAAATTTGATATAAGGAAAAGGTGGAAATATGGACTATAGATCAGGTTTTATAGCAATAGTAGGAAGACCCAATGCAGGAAAATCAACATTGATGAATGCTCTTTTAAAAGAAAAGGTTGCAATCATGTCGGATAAACCTAATACGACAAGAAATAATATTGCCGGAATCTTGACTTTAGAGGATGCTCAATATGTATTTGTCGATACACCAGGGATCCATAAACCAAGACAACAGCTGGGCCGTGTATTAAATAAGAATGCATATACCGCAATGGAAGATTGTGATGTGATTGGTTGGATCATTGATGGAACACAGAGTTTTGGCTCAGGAGATGAGTTTATCTTGAATCGTATCGAACAACTTAAAAAACCGGTTATTCTAATTGTTAATAAAGTTGATATGGTTAAAAAAGAAAAACTTTTAGAAACACTATTAGGGTGGCAGAATCGTTATAATTTCGATCAGATTGTGCCAATTAGTGCTCTAAAGGAGAATAATTTAAATGAGTTGTTGGATGTATTCCGTGAATATCTTCCAGAAGGTGGCATGCTGTATCCAAGTGAAATGAAGAGTGATCATGATATTAATTTTCAAATCTGTGAGATCATACGTGAAAAAATTCTCTTTAAGACTCGAGAAGAGATTCCTCATAGTGTAGCTGTCTTGTTGGAAAACAAAGTTGAAGAAGAAAATAAGATTTTTATGCAGGCCATGATTGTCGTTGATCGTGATTCACAAAAAGGTATTTTGATTGGTAAGCAGGGAAAGATGATTCGCTCAATTCGTTTAGCTGCACAAAAAGAACTGAAAGAAAAACTAAATAAGAGTGTAGAACTTGAGTTATACGTTCGTGTTGAAAAAAATTGGCGTAATCAAGAACAAAAAATCAAGGAATTTGGATTGGATGAGTTAAATGAAGCCAACGATTGAAGTTGAAGGAATCGTTGTATCTGTTCAGGAATATCGTGAAAGTGACGGAATTGTTCGTCTTTTAACACAGGATAAAATTCTTTCGATCCTGGCTAAAGGAATCCAAAAACAAACTTCGAAGAATCGAGTGATCACGCAGGTATTTTCAAAAGTTCGTTATACGATCGAAGAAAGAGAGCATGGATTGTCTTTGTTGTATTATGGCAATGTCATAGATAGTCATTATAAGATCATGGAAGATTTAATGAAAAGTTCTGTCTGCTTTGTTTTGGCAGAAGTTATCATGCGTTTTCATGGTAATCCTGCGGTTTATATGTTTTTTGACAGGTGTTTAAAAGAATTTCAAAATGATGGTGCTGAAGCTTATAACTATGCTTGCCTGCTTATAGCGCAAATCATAAAAAAAGAAGGGATTGCACCATTTGTGGATGGCTGTATCTTGTGTAAAAGAAAAGATCATTTAGAAACTTTGTCTGTAGCAGATGGAGGATTTCTATGTACCACATGCAATCATGATCGTATCTTGTCTAGATCTAAACAGGAGATGATCCAGATTCGATCTTTGTTTAAGGCAAATGAAAAAGATTATACGCAGTTGAATGAATTGTTTGTGTTTAATTTGGATGATTTTATTTTCTGGGTGGAATGGTTAGAAAAATGTATACATTTTAATGTTTCAAGTTTAAAATTTTTGAAAAGTGTGCAAACACTTACATAATACGATTTGCTTGTGTATGTATTAGTGAAGTGGTAAAATATTTCAGGACAAAGGAGGAATTGATAATGTCTACAACAGTAAACAAAAAAGATTTAGCAGCTAAATTGGTTGCAGAATATGATTTGAGCAAAAAAGTTGCTGAAGGATGCATCAACACAGTATTTGAAGAAATTATGAACACATTAAAAGAAGATGGTGTTGTTGATATCTATGGTTTCGGTAAATTTTCATTGAGCGAAAGAGCTGCTCGTATGGGATTGAATCCAGCAACTGGAGAAAAAATTGAAATTCCAGCTTCAAAAGCTGTTAAATTTAAAGCTTCAAAATCATTGAAAGACGCTGTTAAGTAATTAATATAATTAGGCCAATTCATTGGCCTTTTTTATTGCGTTTTTGATATAATAGAGAAGTGAAAGCATATACAAGGGGGTGCAACGCAATATGAATTTGCCTGTATATGTGATAGGACATAAAATTCCAGACACAGATTCGATTTGTGGGGCCTTGGCTTTAGCTGAATTAAAACAAAAAATGGGCGTAAATGCTGTGGCCGCAAGGATTGGACACTTAAATCCTGAAACAAGATTTATCTTAAACAAATTGAATATAGAATCACCACAATATATAACAACAGCTCGAAACACCTTGGCAGAAATCGAAATTGATGAGGCGTATACTGTATATAAAGGAGATACGTTACGTAGGGCATGGGACATTTGTCTGGAAAATGATACAAAAACACTTTATGTAGTAGACGATGATAATAATCTAGTTGGAATGACAACAATTGGAGAAATTTCCCGGATTCAGATGCAAGATCTCGCAATCACTCAGAAATTGTTAAGTAAAACACCTATCGAAAATTTGGAGGCGGTTTTAAAAGGGAAAATCTTGTTAAAAGGAACACTTCCAACCAATGGACAGGTTCGCATTAGTGATAAAAAATTGATGGAACGAGATTTAAGAGGAGCTATCATGATCTTGGATGATGCTGAAGATGATATGTTAAAGAGCATGGGCAGAGGTTGTGCTGTAATTTGTATAGCAGAAAACTATGTTCCTAATGACTATATCATTGATATTGCCAAATCAATGGGAGTTACTTTGATTAATACTCCATATAATATAATGAAAATGATTCAAATGATTTACCGTTCTATTCCCGTAGAATTGATCATGACATCGATGCACGATATCATTCGCTTTAATAAAACAGAGTTTATTCAAGATGTCGAAAGAGAAATGTTGAAAACTCGCCACTCCTCCTATCCTGTCATGTTTCAAGATAAACTGATAGGATCGGTGGCACGTTATCACTTGTTAAAATCAGAAAAGAAACAATTTATCTTGATCGATCACAATGAGAGAAAACAAAGTATCAGTGATATTGATTATGCAGATATCATAGAAATCGTCGATCATCACCGAATTGGGGATATTGAGACTGACAAACCAATTGTATTTAGAAATATGATCGTAGGTTCTAGCTGTACCATTGTTGGATTGATGTATTCTGAATACGGAATCGAGATGTCTGAAACGGTAGCGAAGTTAATTTGTTATGGAATTATTAGCGATACATTAAATTTCCATTCGCCAACTTGCACGGAAACGGACCGTATTTTAGCTTCAAGGTTAGAAAAGCAATTTGGCTTTAATCACCAGAATATGGCAACAGAATTGTTTGAGAATACCGCAACGATCAAAGGCAAGACATTTAGAGACATTCTGTATAATGACTGTAAGGAATATACATTAAGTGGAAAGCGGGTTGCGATATCACAAGTGTTTATCTATAATCTTGATGTTGTAGATGATATTGAAAAGGATTTTTTAAAGTATATGGAAGATGAAAATAAGGCAAGAAAATTTGATCTTCGTTTGATGGTTTTTACCAATATTGAAGGGAAAGGGTCTAGATTCATCTATACAGGAAAATTATCGAGTTTCTTTATGGGAACGATCAAAGATTTTGAGAAACAGGGCGTTGTTTCAAGAAAGAAACAAATCGTACCTAGACTTTCAACGGAGTTAGCATGATATGAATATTAAAGAGAGATTTTTAAAATATGTTTCAATCAATACCCAAGCCGATGAGGCTTCTTTAAGTGTGCCAAGTTCTGCATGTCAGCTTGATCTTGCACGCATATTGGCTCAAGAGTGTAAGGAGATTGGATTTGATAACGTTCAACTAGATGAAAGTGGCATTGTATATGCCACTTTATTCAGTACAGATGAAACAAAAGATGCGATTGGATTTTTAGCTCATATGGATACAGCCTGTGAGTTAAGTGGTAAAAATGTAAAACCAAGGATCATTGAAAACTATCAAGGGGAAGTCATTCAACTGAATGAGCATTACTGTATGTCTAAAGAGATGTATCCTGCTTTGGCTACATGTATATCTGAAGATTTGATCGTCACAGATGGTACAACTTTATTAGGCGGCGATGATAAAGCTGGCATCGCAATCATTATGAGTGCTTTAGAAAAAGTAATCAAAGAAAAGATTCCTCATGGGAAGATCATGGTGGCTTTTACTTGTGATGAAGAAGTAGGTCGAGGAACAGATACGTTTGATTTAAATCGATTTAATGTGGATTACGCCTACACGATCGATGGAGCCGAAGTTGAATGTGTTGATTATGAAAACTTTAATGCGGCTAAGGCTCATGTAGAAATTGTTGGCAGCTCTATTCATCCTGGTGATGCCAAAGATAAGATGATCAACGCAGGATTGTTGGCTGTAGAATTTGCTGGCCGTTTTCCAAAAGAGCAGATTCCTGCAAGAACAGAAGGCAGAGAAGGTTTTTACCATTTGACCAATCTACAAGGAGATGTTGAACGTGCAACTCTTGACTATATTTTAAGGGAACATGATGAAGATAAATTCAAAGCCCAAAAAGATTTTGTTACAAATTTAGTTGATGAATTTAATCAAAAGTACGATGGAAGATTTCAATTAGAAATCAAAGATCAATATAAGAACATGTATTCGTATATCAAACATGATATGCGCTGTGTAGATAAAGCGAAACAAGCTATAGAAATGGCTGGGATCAAACCAGTATCAAATCCGGTACGAGGTGGAACGGATGGAGCCATGTTGTCTGAAAAAGGTTTATTGACGCCAAATTTAGGAACGGGTTCGTTTAATCATCATGGGCGTTATGAATTTGCCAGCATTCAAAAAATGGAGAAAATGGTCGATATTGTTATAAATATTATTAAATATTAGGAGGAATTATATGGATTATGCAAAGGAAGCTTTAAGGCTGCATGCCGAGTGGAATGGTAAGTTAGAAACGATTCCAAAGATGCCAATCAAGACAAGAGATGATCTATCAATTGCGTATACTCCTGGAGTGGCGGCTCCTTGTCTTGAAATCAAAGAAGATCCTAAAAAGAGCTTTACTTACACCGCAAGAAGCCATTTGGTTGCGGTCATTACAGATGGATCAGCTGTTTTGGGGTTGGGAAATATTGGAGCAGAAGCTTCAATGCCTGTTATGGAAGGAAAATGTGTATTGTTTAAAGCATTAGGAAATGTAGATGCAATTCCATTGGCTTTAAATACACAAAACACAGATGAATTGGTTGAAACGATTGCCAGACTTGAGCCTAGTTTTGGTGGAATCAACCTGGAAGATATTGCAGCACCGCGCTGTTTTGAAATTGAAAGAAGATTGCAGGAAAGAATGAATATCCCTGTATTCCATGATGATCAGCATGGAACGGCTATTGTGGTTAGTTCAGCTCTTGTAAATGCTTTAAGATTTGTCAAAAAAGAAGATCCAACGATCGTAATCAATGGAGCTGGTAGTGCAGGGTGTGCTATTGCCAATTTGATCCTTGAAATGAAGATTGGTAAAGTGATCCTATGTGATAAAGATGGAATTCTATCTGAAGAAATGAATTTAAGTGATGAACAAAGAAGATTGATGTCCATCAGTAATCCTGAACATAAAAAAGGTAAATTGGCTGATGCATTTGCAGGAGCTGATGTATTTATTGGAGTCAGTGCTGGGCATATTGTAACCAAAGAGATGATTGCCAACATGAATAAAGATGCTATTGTGTTCGCAATGGCAAATCCAATTCCAGAAATTGAACCGGAAGATGCCAAGGTAGCAGGAGCTAGAATTGTTGGAACCGGAAGAAGCGATCATGCCAATCAGATCAATAATGTATTAGCATTCCCAGGAATTTTTAAAGGTGCTTTGCGTGCACAGGCTACTTGCATCAATGATGAAATGAAGAAGGCGGCTGTATATGCGATTGCCTCTATGATCAAAGAAGAAGATCTTTCTGAAGAAAATATTATCGTATCTGCACTAGATCCTCGTGTAGCAGATGTAGTAGCCGATGCTGTTGAAGAAGCGGCAAAGAAATCTGGTGTTATCCGTCAATGGGAGGAAACTAAATGAGCAGGCGAGTAGGATTGGTTGCTGAAGGGGGAGGTACCAAAGCTGCTTATTCTGCTGGTGTATTAAAATGTTTCTTAGAAAATGGAATCTATTTACCATATTGTGTTGGTATCTCAGCTGGATCTGAAATCTTGTTATCTTATGTTACAAGACAAATTGATCGCATAGAAGTTACTGGGATCGATGCACCTTGTCAAAAAGAAGTAATCGGAATTCGTCCTCTATTAAAAGAGGGAGGACTTTTTGGGATTGAAGCTACAAATGATTTTATTGAATCCAGAGTTCCTTTAGATTTTGAGGCACTACAAAATAGTGAAACACAGATGGATGTAGGATTATACAATATCAAAGAGCACACTGTGGAATATTTTGACAAATCGTATGTGGATAAAGATCAAACTTTGATCAAAGCTAGCTGTGCTTTGTTATTATTGTCCAAACCTTACATGTTTAACAATAAAAAATACATGGATGCTGGATTGGTCGATATGATCAGTATTGAGCAAAGTATCCGTCGAGGAAATGAGAAACATATCGTTATTTCCACAAAGGAAAAAGGATATGTTCGTAAACCTGCACCAAAGTATCAACAACTATTAGCCAAAATCGTATATCATGATGACAAAATTGTAGATGATCTTAGAAGACGTCATGAAAGATATAATGAACAATGGGATAAGATTTCCCAATTAGAAAAAGAAGGTAAAGCCTTGGTTCTTCGTCCCAGCAAGGATATTGGGGTTTCCCGTTATACAACGGACCCGAAAAAACTACGACCATGGTTTCAGTTAGGCTATGATGAAACTTTGGCAAGATTAGATGAGATAAAAGCGTTTATCGAAGAGGATTAGATTATTTCCACTAAACATTAATATTGGAGGACTTGTATGAAAGGGAAGAAAAATAAGCTCTATAACATGGCTTTTCCAATTTGGCTATTATGGTTGATACCAAATACCTGGTTGATTATTCTTCCTGTAAATTTTTTCATAGACTTATTGGTTGTAGTTTTAACGATGAAATATTTGAAAATAAAAAATATTAAATCTTTTGTCAAGCCTACAATTTTAAGAATATGGATATTCGGTTTTATTGCGGATATGATTGGAACCGTATTGATGATCATACCTTGTCTAATTCAACTTGATTATAATTCCAAGATAGGTATGTGGTGGTATAATAATCTAGCTAATGCGATCATGTATAACCCTTTTGAAAGTCCCTATGCTTTTATATGGGTGACGGTAAGTTTGATAACCACTGCTTATTGCATTTATTACTTTAACTCTAAGTTTTGCCTTAAAAAAGTTGATTTATCTTTGATCCAGAAAAATAAAATAGCATTGTCTTTAGCTGCTTTTACGGCTCCATATACATTTTATTTTCCAACAGCCATGTTTTTTTAATGGATTTTAAGGTTTTATATTGTAAGAAAAAAGATTCGGTTGAAACTTTTTCATAGTTTTTGTATAATTTTAATCGTTAAAACGATGATCAGGCATAGTAATTAGGTGCCCTTTGACAGAGAACTGGACTCATCGGCTGAAAGGTCCAGGCAAAGAAGGTCTAATGAATTCACCTGGGAGCAAAGGTTAATCCCTTTCCGTATCACACGGTTATCATGATAATTAAGTGCGTTTCGACGAAACAGGATGGTACCGCGAACTTTGTTCGTTCCTGTATTCGTCGTTTTTTTTGTAAAGGAGACTAGAGAATATGGAACCAATCGAAACGTTACAACAAGAAGCCCAAACTAAGATTCAGTCCGCTGCAAGTCTTTCGGAACTAAATGAATTGCGTGTCTTGTATCTTGGAAAAAAAGGTCCTGTTCAGGAATTGATGAAGGGCATGAAAGATCTTCCTAAGGAAGAAAAACCAATTTTTGGACAGAAAGTCAATCAGTTAAAACAGTTATTGTCTTCAATGATCGAAGATAAAAAAGTTGAGTTGGAAAAGAAGGAAATGGAAGCTAAAATTGAAAATGAAAAAATCGACATTACGCTTCCAGGGCGCAGTCCAGTATTAGGTAATGCGCATCCTTTAAATCTTGTAAAACAGGAATTAGAAGATTTATTTATAGGTTTAGGGTATCAAGTTATTGAAGGAAATGATATCGTAGACGATCTATATTGTTTTGAAAGAGCGAATATCCCTAAAGATCATCCGGCAAGAGATATGCAGGATAGTCTTTATATTGACCAAAACACTTTGTTAGGAACGCATACGACAGCAATTCAGATGATGGTGCTTGAAAAATCTGCACCGAATTTACCAATCAAGGTTGTTTGCCCAGGTAAAGTATATCGCCGTGATGATGATGATGCGACACACTCTCATCAGTTCATGCAGATGGAAGGATTGGTTATTGGAGAAAAAGTTACTCTATCAGATCTTAAAGGAACGCTGGAGTTTATGGCAAAAAAATTATTTGGTCAGGATCGTCAGATTCGTTTTAGACCAAGTTATTTCCCATTTACAGAACCTAGTGTTGAGGTAGATGTAACATGTCATATTTGTAATGGAAAAGGCTGCCCAACATGTAAAGGTACAGGTTGGATCGAAATCTTAGGCGCTGGTGAAGTACATCCAAATGTCTTGAAAATGGCTGGTTATGATCCAGAAAAATGTTCTGGATTTGCCTTTGGTGTAGGAATTGAACGTGTTGCAATGTTGAAATATGGAATTGATGATATTCGTCATTTCTATACAAATGACAAACGTTTCTTGGAGACGTTCAAACGTTTTGATTAGGAGGATTTGACATGCGAATTTCAAGAAAATGGTTATCACAATATATGGATGTGTCTGATCTTAGCATTGAAGAAATGGCAGATCGAATTACATCAGCTGGTTTAGAAGTTGAAGGTGTTGAACGTTTGGCACAAGGGACAAATCTTGTGATTGGTCAAGTGGAAGAGTGTTATCCTCATCCTGACAGTGATCATTTAAACTGTACAAAAGTCAATGTAGGCGATGAAGTTTTGGATATCGTGTGTGGTGCACCAAATGTAGCTGCCGGTCAAAAAGTTATCGTTGCCCTTCCAGGTGCTAAGCTTTGTGGCGGTGAAATTAAAAAAGGTAAGATTCGTGGACAGGTTAGTAATGGGATGATTTGTTCTTTGGTGGAATTGGGTGTGGATCCACATTCTTTAAGTGAAGAGCAGAAATCAGGAATAGAGGTTCTTGATCAAGATGCACCAGTTGGAAATAAAGATCCTTTTGCATATTTAGGCTTAGATGATGAAATTTTGGAAATTGGATTGACTCCTAACCGTAGCGATTGTCTTGCTGCCTTTAATATGGGATTGGAAGCTGGTGCAATCTTAAATAGAGAAGTAAAACTTCCAGAATATCAGGGTGCTGCAAATGTTGGTGGAAAAACGAATCTTCATGTAAGCAGTACAACAGAAAAATGTCCTTTGTTTTTAGGAAAGGTCATTGGTGAAATCACGATCAAAGAAAGTCCGAAATGGATGAAAGAATTGTTAGCGGCTTCAGGTATGAAATCAATCAATAACGTTGTTGACATTTCAAACATCGTTATGTTGGAAACAGGACAGCCAATGCACTTCTACGATAAAGATGCAATCGTAAATCAGGAAATTACAGTTGCCAGTGGTTTTGATGAAGATTATGTTGCATTGGATGGTGTTACATATCACTTATTACCAGAGGATATCGTAATCACAAATCAATCCAAACCAATTGGTATTGCGGGTATCATGGGTGGAGATGATTCCAAGATCTTAGATACAACAAAGGGATTGATCATTGAATGTGCTATTTTTGATCATGTTTCTATTCGTAATACGGCTCGTCGTTTAAACTTGGCAACTGAATCAAGTATTCGTTATCAAAAAGGGATTGAACCACTTGCTGCATCTAAAGCATTGGATCGTGCCGTGCAATTATTAATTGAGTACGCAGATGCAAAAATGATTGAAGAAACAGTACAGTATGGAGATTCTGGATATACACCGGTAAAACTTTCTTGTACCTTGAAAGATATCAATGGTCGTTTAGGAACGGATTTTAATGTAGAAGAAGTAAAAGATGTATTTGAACGTCTACATTTTGAACCAGTGTATGAAGATGGTAATTATACGGTAAATATCCCTAGCTATCGTACAGATATAGAAGGAAAAGCGGATTTGAGCGAAGAGGTCATTCGTTTATTGGGATATGATAGATTACCTAGTACTTTACCTTTGATGGAAATGACAGAAGGTAAATTAAATGACAAACAGAAATTGATTCGTACCGTTCGTAATTTATATTGTCAGCTAGGTTTGCAGGATTGTTTAACATACACGTTGGTTAGTACGCAGAAAAAGGATAATGCGATTTTAGGATTACAGGATCCAATTCAATTAGCTAGTCCAATGAGTGAAGAAAGACGCTGGATTCGTACAAGTATCCTTCCAAGTTTATTGGATGTAGTAAGCTATAACCATGCTCGTACGATCAAAGATGTGAATGTGTTTGAATTGAGCAATGTTGCCGGAACTCAAGGAACTCGTATGCATTTAGCGTTTGTCTTAAGCGGACTTTTGCAGCAGACTCGCTGGCTTCAATATGAATTGCCAAGTGATTTCTATACGGGAAAAGGATTGATTGAAACATTATTTGATCATATCGGTATTTCTGCAGCACGTGTTTCCTTTGAGGCAAATACAGAAGATGTGGTGCATTTCCACCCATACCAAAGTGCCAAGATTTTGATCGATAAAAAATGTATAGGATATTTAGGAAAAATTCATCCACAGTATGCTAAAGAGACAGATTGTAAAGATGTGATCATGGCTGAATTGGATTTTGATGCATTGGTTGATATCAAGAAAGCAAAGATCAAATTTGCACCAATTTCAAAATATCCAAGTGTACAGCGAGACCTTGCGTTTGTGATTGATCGAAATATGCCAGTTAAAAAGGTAGTGAATATCATCAATAAAAATGCACGCTACAATAAGGAAGAAATTATCCGCAATGTGGAAGTATTTGATGTATATCAAGGTGAACATGTTGCCAAGGATGAAAAGTCGGTTGCGTTATCCATAACATTCCAGTCAGATACACATACTTTAAAAGATGAAGAGATCAATGAAGTATTTGAAAACATCTTGAATGCGATCCAGACTGAATGTAATGCGACATTAAGATCTTAATAACGATAGAGTCTTCGGACTCTATTTTTTTATTGGGTAGACAAAGTGATGTTTTTGGATTATAAAGAAAGAAAAGAGGTGTAGACAATGAACCAGAAAATTTTTATTCCTGATCATTTTATAATTGGAACCAGTTCCAGTGCCTGGCAGATTGAAGGCTGTGCTGGAAAAAGTGAAGCGCAAAAAAGTTGGGCTGACTTGTTTTATGAAACAGATCTAGGTCGCTGGCATGATCATCTTGGGCCAGAAAAAGCCAGTGATTTCTATCATCATTACAAAGAAGATATCAAGATGATGGCAGATTTTAAAATAAATACATTTCGCTTTACGATCCAATGGGCAAGATTTATGAAAGATGCTTTAAAAAGAGAAGTAGATAGAGAAGCCGTTGCGTATTATCGAGATGTGATTCAAACAATCAAGGCTCATGGTATGAAACCTATCGTATCTTTGGAGCATTGGGATATTCCAGCAATCTTATTAGAGAAATATGATGGATGGGTTTCGCGTGAAACGGTGGATTTATATGCAGATTATGTTCAAAAAGTGTTAGATGAGTTTCATGAAGAAGTCGATTTATGGTTTGCCTTTACAGAGCCTAATATTCCTATTGATAACGGGTACATTAAAAAGATATGGTATCCATTTGTGCATGATCCTAAACGTGCTTATCAGGCGCATTTTCATAAGATCTTGGCAACATCCAAAGCGGTAGAAATTTCTAAAAAATATGAGAATGTTAAAATGGGAGCAATGGTGCATATGACCCCGGTTTATGCTAGAAGCAAAGATGCTCGTGATGTAGAAGCTGCGTATTATACCGATCTTTTTGAAGTTAGACTTTATTTAGATGCATATCTAAAAGGAGAGATTCCTTCAGAAATATTTACGGAGCTTTCTAAACATGGATGTTTATTTGATTTTAAAGAAGAGGATCTCAAACTAATTAAAGAGAATCAAATTGATTTATTGGGTGTTGATTATTATTTTCCAATTCGTGTAAAAGCCAGGGAATCCGCATATGAAGGTCCATTTTGTTCAAAATACTATTATGAAGATTATGTATGGCCTCAAAGAGAATACAATGCCGATAGAGGTTGGGAAATCTATCCTCAAGCAATTTATGATATAGCTTTGCGCATTAAGAATGAGTATGGCAATAAACCTTGGTTCATATCGGAGAATGGTATTGGAATAGAAAATGAAAGTCGTTTTAGAAACAATGAAGGATATATAGATGATGAGTATCGAATTGACTTTATAAAAAGACATTTATCATATGCTATAAAGGCACTGGCTGAAGATTGTAACTGTCATGGATATTTAATTTGGTCATTTATTGATAATCTTTCTGCCATCAATGCATTTAAAAATCGTTATGGATTGTTGGAATTAGATTTAGATACATATAAACGTATTCCTAAAAAATCTTTATATTGGTTAAAGAAGGTATTAGAGCGAGGATATTTAGATTAGTTTTTGTTCGTAATAGCATTTATTATGATAAAATAAATGATAATAAAAAGGATAAGAACTATGGAGATTTTGTATACAAAAAAAGATTTTTTAGACATATTTTCAACTATGGGTATTGATGAAGGGATGGTCGTGCTCGTGCAGGCAGATTTAACTGGCTTTAATGAAATTTTGTCAGGTTCACAAGCAATCATTGAGGCTTTACAAGAATTGGTAAAAGAAGATGGTTGTATTATCTGTCCGACATTTAGCTTGTCTTGTTTGGATCCGGCATGTTATGAACAAAATGATTACACGTATGAAAGTTGGGGCATGATTCGTGACAATATGCTGGGCTATGATCCAAAACTAACATCATGTGATGTCTATGTTGATTTTGCCAATCAATTTTTAAAAAATGAAGGTGTTCAAAGAACAAATCATCCTGTATACAGTTTTGCTTATTGGGGAACATATGATGAAAAGTGTTTAGAGCAGCCATTGAACTTTCCAATTTCCTTTAGTCGTGTATTCAGAGAATTTGTGAATCGACGGGCATGTAATATTTTAATAGGTGAAAAAATAGAAAATAGTCTTCTTTGGCCTGCCATGGCTAAAATGATGAATCAAGGTATTTTTACAATAAAAAGAGCCATTATAAATCAAGGCAGAGGAAAACAATTAAAAAATTTCCTGAACCTGGAAGTGGATCAGGAAAAGATGGAAGAATACAAAAAGATGTGTTATATACAATCGTCTGAATATTCAAAAAAGGCGATTCACTTTCTTTCTTTAGATACAAGTGAAGAAAGTATATAAGAAATTTCTAAAATTGTTTCGACAGTATCTTGATCAAAGTTACTGTATTGATCTGAATCAATATCCAGGATCGCCGATAGCTCGTTATTATAGATCAAAGGAATTACTAACTCACTTTTACTGGAATGATCGCAGGCAATGTGTCCACTAAACTGGTGTACATTATCAACTACGATCATTTTTTTGTTAGCGGCGCTTGTTCCAACGACCCCTTTATTATATGGAATTCGTGTACAAGCTACCTTTCCCTGGAAAGGGCCTAATATACATTCTTTGTTATTGTTATCGCAATAATATAGACCTGCCCAATTTATGTTTTCAAATTCATGATATAAGATAGCCAAAATATTTGATATGTTTGAGATAGGGTAAAGGGTATCATCGACAATCATTTGGCATTGCTGAAATATAATATTTTTCATGAGTAATCTCCTTTCAAGTTGGTTATAGTTTAGCATGTATTAAATAAAAAAAATATTGAAAACAAAAAAGTTTATGTTATTTTTCACTTGAAAAGGTTATAACATAGAGAAATCTATGTTTCAAAATGATTTAAGTCAATTGGTGTAGTGTATCGGGGAAAAAGGCATAGCTTGGATCATTTTAGTTATAACTAAAAAGACGACAAGAACGAACAATAACAGGTTCAAAACGGTCGTCTTTTTTATTTTTAATAAAAAATCAAAAAAAGTGAAAAAAAGGTTTGACATGAGAGGGGGATATTTGCTAATATAAACG
>CAMJQJ010000033.1 GCA_946408025.1 uncultured Faecalitalea sp. | reverse complement strand
TGCCGAACCAAAAGGAACTGAGTTACAGTCAGCCGCGTTTAGCCACTTCGCTACTCCTCCATAAGGTATATTTAACTCGAAGAAATGGTGGAGGTTAACGGGCTCGAACCGCTGACCCTCTGCTTGTAAGGCAGATGCTCTCCCAACTGAGCTAAACCTCCGTTTTCCTCAAGTGCTCACTTATATTATCAAAGCTTTTTGTTCATGTCAATCATTTTCTTAATTTTTTTATATTTTTTTTCATTCTTTTTCTCTAGAGCCAAAAAAAGCGCTTCTTCCAACGTTACTTGATTTATTCTTTTACAATGTTTGATAATTTTTGTTTCATATATCACATAAAAACAAGATCTATATATTATATGTTCTTTTCCAAAGATGTACTTCTTTTGATAAATATGAAAAACATCAAACACTTCATCATCACATTCACTTATATATATAAAATTAGAATTCAATTCCTTTTTATCATTAACTTCTTCTACAACGATATAAACATTAATCTGAGCTTCTTTAAAACAATTTGACCAGCTGACAAACAAATCATGATAATTTCTTGATCTTTTCTTTTTTAGACTATCTATAAACAATAATATGTACGGCTCATTTTGTTTTAATTCTAACAATTCTCTGCTATTCATGCCTTAATTCGAATGCGTTTGTAATATTGTATCACAACCAAAAATGGGTTACTATATCGTTAGGAGGATTTTCTATGATTCGAGTCGGGATTGATTTAGGCTGTGACCATATACGTTTGGTCAGCCATGAAGAAGGTTTAGTTTTTGATGAACCAAGTATGATAGCTTTCGACAAGAAAGGACACGTTCTGGCAATCGGAAATGAAGCGCGAGATATGAAAGAGCTAATGGACGACGATATTCGTATTGTTTCTCCACTTTTGACCAATAATATAGATTTTGAAGCTCTACACGCATTGATTGATCAACTATGTTATGACTATCATGTCTTTCGAATGCTAAAGAAGACCATTTTATTGTTTAGCTATCCCACAAATTTATCGAACGAACTTTGTGAAGAGCTCAAAAAACATTTATTGGAGTTTGGAGCTTCACGCGTTTATTATGATCAGGAAATCTGGATTGCGGCCATTGGCGCCAAACTGGATTTATTTTTACCAGTCGCTAGCTGTGTCATGAATATTGGTTCTTCTAATTGTGACATTGCTCTCTTTGCTTCTGGTGCCATGCAAAAAAAGGCCGAATGTAAAATATCCGGTATCCATGTAAATCTGCAAATTAAAAAATGGCTCAGCTTACAATATGGTTTAGACGTTACAGAAGATATGGTAGAAATGATAAAATGCGGTATCGGACAGACCATCAAGCAGGAAAACCCAAAAACGATGATCATTCAAGGAATTAATCGTGCCAATGGACAGCTTTGTTCTCTTGAGATTAACGAAAATCAACTTGTGGATGTCCTTTATCCTCTATGCCAACAATGGGCTCATTGGATCATGAGTTTCATCGACTCTTTAAATGCCGAACAAAAAGAAGATGTTTATATGCGTGGTATCGTTGCCTGTGGTGGCACGATGTTATTAAAGGGATTGGAAAAAAATCTAAAAACTATGCTTCCTTGCCCAATCTATGTTACCGATGATCCGCTAAATACAGTTTCCCAAGGTCTAGAAATACTACTTTCAAAGATGGAATGATACATTCCATCTTTTTATGTTATAATCGCTTTGAGGTGAAATTATGAACAAACACATTATCAGCATGTTTTTATATTTCGGTGCCGCTGCCTTATTATTTGGATATGCCTTTACTACAAACTCTATTTGTCTATATTTAGGCATCGCCTGTTTGGCTGCTGCCATCATTTTTTCCAAGATCGCAAAAAAATAGAAGGGAGCATTTCCCTTCTACATATTTTGAGTGACTTCTACTTTGACTTTATGATCTGATTGTAGATCATATGTGATCTTGGCAATTTCTTCCAAGTGATCTGAAACGATCGTTCTTACCGTTTCAAATACTTCATCTTCTTTTTCTTCTTTTTTACAATCATATTCAATAGAAGTTACGACGTGTTTTTTTGCTTTTATACCTTTTAGTTCATCAATTAAAGTCTTCATATATCTTACCTCGCAGCTTCATTCTATGCTTAAAAGGTGATTTTGTCAAACTTCATAGTAATTTAGTATATCAGCTGGTTTCAGCTGTTTTTTTCTTTCTGCGTCAAAATCCTGGATCAATGTCCCATCATTCATTATAAAAAGGCGGTTTCCATTCACTAGAGCATCATTAATATTATGAGTAATCATAAGTGCAGTAATATGCTCTTTTTCAATCAATTCATTCGTAATTTTTAAGATTTTTTTAGCACTTTTGGGATCTAATGCCGCTGTATGTTCATCCAGTAATAAGATTTTTGGTGGATTTAAGACAGCCATCATTAAAGCTACTGCCTGTCTTTGCCCTCCAGATAATAATCCTATAGGAGTTTTTAAGCGATCTTCCAGTCCCATATCCAGAACTTTCAGTTTCTCTTTAAAATATTCTCGATCTTCTTTATGTACCGCTAAAGAAAACAAGCCTCTTTTTTTTGCGGAATACGCTAAGGCAAGATTCTCTTCAACTGTCAGATTTTTTGCCGTGCCATGTTCAGGGTTTTGAAACAGTCGCCCAATGTTTTTAGCTCGAACATGTTCTTTTTCATCAGTGATATCTATGCCATCCATAAACACACTTCCCCGACTTACTTCAACCGATCCTGAGATCACATTGAATAAAGTACTTTTACCGGCTCCATTGCTCCCTAATAAAGTAATGAAATCGCCATCTTGAATTTTACAGGACATATCATGTAAGGCCACTTTTTCAAGTTGTGTTCCCTGATTAAATATTACAGATACATCGTTAAGCTCTAACATGTTTAACACCCTTTCTCTTTAGATATGGCAACGAAATCGTAATCGCAACCAAGATTGCAGACATTAAGTTCATATCCGTTGCCGGAATACCAAATTGTAAAGCAATTTGATATAAAAGACGGTATATGCATGCCCCTATGATTGCAGAAGCAATCCCAAATCCAATCGTTCTTTTTCTTAAGATCGCTTCTCCAATAATGATTCCAGCCAATCCAAGGACCATCATCCCGGTTCCTGAAGTGATATCGGCAAAATTTTGATATTGTGCCAATAATGCTCCGGATAAAGCAACGATACCATTAGATAAAGCCATGCCAATAAATTTCATACGATCAACATTGATCGAACTGGAACGAACCATGATTTCATTATCTCCAGTAGCCCTTAACATCAATCCTAGATTGGTTTTAAAAAAGCCAAATAAGATACATCCTGTAACCAATGAAAAGATGAGCAAGATCAACAATTCAGAATCAATCAACGTAAACAGTGTATTGGTAGAAAACAGCGATATATTTGGAGCTCCACTCATAATTCGTAAATTGATTGAATAGAGACCCACCATGGTCAATATACCAGCCAATAATGGCTGCATATGCATCTTGGTTTGAAGAAATGCCGTTACCATACCACAAAAGCTACCTGCTGCAAACGCCAACAATAAGCCAAGATAAGGATGACCCGCAATCGTCATTACAGCACATACTGCACATCCTGTCGCAAAAGAACCATCCACTGTAAGATCTGGTACATTTAAAACACGAAAAGATATATAAACACCCAGTGATAAGATCGAGAAAATCAATCCTAGTTCAATTGCTTTTAATATGATCGTCAAAGACATCAAATCACTCCTATTCCACCATGATTAATCTATCATTGTTTTTAATATCATCACTTAACTGAATACCTAAAGTATTCAAGGCATTTTGATTAATATAAATATTAAGATTATCTTTAAACACCTTAACAGGAATATCGCTCACAGATGTTCCATTTAAGATTTGATCTACCATATTAGCCGTTTCTTTTCCAAGTTCTTCATAATCGATACCCACTGTCGCAAATCCTCCATCCTGCACCATTGAATCTGCACCAGTATAGAAAGGAATCTTAGCATCTAGAGCAATCTGTGATAGAGACTGCATGCCACTAGCTACTGTATTATCGTTTGGAGCAAACAAGATATCCACTTTCTCACATAAGCTTAAAGCACTTGACTGCAATTCTGTCATATCTTTTCCAGTTCCTTCGATTAATTCTAGATTATTGGCCTCACAATACGCTTTTGCTTTTTCTAAATTAGAAACTGAATTAGTTTCGGCTGCATTATAGAGAAAACCAATTGTTTTGATGCTTGGATCGATCTGTAAGGCAAGATCTAGTATTTGATCAACCTGAACCTCATCACTCGTTCCTGTGATATTAAGATCAGGATGTTCTGGATCACTCACTAATTTAGACCCCACTGGATCAGATACGGCCGAAAACACAACTGGAATCGTATCTGCTGCATTTGCCGCTGCCTGAGCAGTAGGCGTCGCAATCGCAACGATGACATCACTTCCATCATCCTCGAATTGAGAAATGATTGAATTTAGATTGCTTTGTTGATTAGATGCATCCGCATAATTAATTTCGATATTTTCTCCATCAACATAGCCTAATTCTTCCATCTGTGCACTAAAACTATCACGAATCGTATTTAATGATGTGTGTGAAACGATTTGAGCTACACCCACAACAGGAATTGAATCATCTGTATTGGATGCACACCCAAATAATAAAGTTGTTGATAATAAAATGGTTGAAATTCTCGTAAATTTTTTCATAATTTTTTTCTCCTCTTTCTTTTGATTTATTTTTTTCATTTTATATTTTTCCATTTCCCAATCATCTTTATCCATCGTCTCACCACCTTATAAAAAAAGTCCTGCATCAAAAAACTTTGACACAGGACAGAATATACAATAATCTGCGGTACCACCTGAATTGGTAAATGAATACCCACCTCTTGAATGCGATCACATTCTCATCAATATAACGGTTGAACCCGTCTTAGCTACTCGAAAAACTCTTTCACTTCGCCCTTAGAAGTCCATTTGCAGAACTGTTACGATCGGCTTCCACCATCCCGACTCGCTTTGCGCACATCTTTCTGTTTGATCTCTTCCGCTTTGGTTTAATTAACTATAACGCAAAAAGAATTAAATGTAAATAAGTTTCTTAAATAAATGTAAAACTTTTTCATTGCTTGATAACTTTCACTACTTTTGCCGGAACGCCTGCCACAAGACAATTATCTGGAACATCTTTTGTTACAACAGCTCCTGCTGCAATGACACAGTTTTCACCAATTGTGATACCTGGCATAACTGAAACATTGGCCCCAAGCCAACAATTATCCTTGATCGTAATCGGTAAAGCCTGTTCAAGACCTTTGTTTCTCTTATCTGGATCCAAAGGGTGATTAGCGGTATAAAATCCACAGTATGGTCCAATAAAACAGTTTTTACCTATTTTTATCTTTGCCCCATCCATAAAATAACAATTTATATTCACAAAAGTATTTTCTTTAATCGTAGTGTTTCTTCCATAATCAAATGTCACAGGACTTAAGACGTCAATTTGTTCACATTGAGCATGTAAGATCAAACTTAAAATGTCCTTCTTTTTAGGGTCACTTGGTTTAAGTTGATTATATTCAAAACACAAATCATAACAATCCATTCGTTGTTTCACTAGTTCATTATCATAATTAGCATCATGCCATTGACCCTGTTCCATCTTTTCTTTTTCTGTCATATTCATTTCCTTCCCAAAAAGAAAACGGACATTTCGCCCGTTATCCTAACATCATTCTATCATTGGCAAACACGTCACCACTTGCTTCTTCAAATTTTTTCAATAAATCTTCCACTTTCAATCGTTTCTTTTCTTCACCTTTGACATCGTAAATGACACGACCTTCATGCATCATGATCAAGCGATTACCAATATTGATCGCATCCTGCATGTTATGTGTAACCATCAAAGCCGTCAATTTCTGCTCATCTACTATTTCTTCAGTAATTTTTAAGACTTTATGAGCTGTACGTGGATCAAGAGCAGCTGTATGCTCATCCAGCAATAACAACTTAGGCTTTTTTAGTGTTGCCATCAATAAAGTCAACGCCTGTCTTTGCCCACCTGATAACAGTCCAACTTTAACTGTCATTCTATCTTCCAAGCCTAGTCCTAGACGTTGCAGTGTTTTATAAAAAAATTCTTTTTCTTCTTTTGTAATGCCCCAGCGAAGCCCTCGTTTCATCCCACGACGATTCGCCATTGCCAAGTTTTCTTGGATTGCCATATCTGAAGCAGTGCCTAACATTGGATCCTGAAATACTCGTCCAATAATCTGAGCTCTTTGATGTTCTTTTAAAAGTGAAATATTTTTATCCGCCAAATAAATATATCCACAATCAATTGGATACACACCGGCAATCATGTTCATTAAAGTACTCTTCCCAGCACCATTTCCACCAATGATCGTAATAAAGTCACCATCATGCACTTCAAGATTGATATTATTCAAAGCTTTCTTTTCATTAACTGTTCCAGGATTGAAGGTCTTTGACACGTTTCTGATCTTTAACATGTTTTATTCCTCCTTTCCTGTCAATTTTTTATACATCGCCACTTGATTACGCTTTGAAATAAGTACAGGAACACTTAAAGCAATCGCAACAAGTATAGCAGTTAAAAGCTTAAGATCATCTGTATTCATTCCCATCTGTAATACGATCGCAACAATGATACGATAAATAATGGATCCTACAATAATAGAAGTTAAACGAAAGGCAAAATTTCCTTTTTGACCAAAGATCACTTCACCTATAACGATGGATGCCAACCCAATGACAATGGCACCGATTCCCATCTTAATATCCGCATATCCCTGCGATTGAGTAACCAAAGCTCCAGAAAGAGAAATCAAGGCATTTCCAATCATTAAACCTAAGATTTTGGTAACACTTGTATTAACACCTAGAGCTCGAACCATTTGTTCATTATTTCCTGTTGCACGAATCGCTGAACCTATTTCCGTTCCAAAATACCAGTATAAGATAGCTACGATTACAATAGAAACAATGATACCAATGATCAATGCCGTCCAAGTTGATGATAGACCTGTCATTTCAGAAATGTTTTTAAACAACGTGTCTGATTTCAAAAGCGGTGTATTAGAGCGCCCCATAATTCTTAAATTTATTGAATATAAACCAATCTGTGTCAAGATTCCTGCCAAAATTGCTGGTATTTCACATTTTGTATGAAGAAAACCAGTTACAAACCCTGCAACAGCTCCAGCTATTGTCGCTAGTAATAAAGCTAGAATGGGATCTACTCCATTTACGACACACACAGCACATACAGCACCACCTGTTGCGAAAGATCCATCAACGGTTAGATCAGCTATATCCAAGATTCTATATGTAATATATACACCTAATGCCATCAGCCCCCACAAAACACCTTGTGATAGGGCTCCCTGCATTGCTAATAAGATACTCATGATTATTCGATCACTGTCGCACTTTCCAATAAATCGGCAGGAATTGTAATACCAAGTTCATCAGCTACGCCTTTATTGATCGTTAGCGTACATTGCTCAGCCGGCAAATAAGCAATTGGTGTTTCAGCCGCTGTTTTTTCGCCATTTAAGATAGCTACAGCCTGTTCACCTGCTAATTTACCTAATTCATAGTAATCGATACCATATGTCGCAAGACCACCATTTTCAGCCATGCCTTCTTCCCCTACGATACAAGGTAGGTTATTCGCATTGGCAACCTGAGCCACTGTACTCATCCCCTCGGCAAGAAGATTATCCGTAGGAATATAGATAGCATCAACCTGTCCAATCAAAGATTCAGTTACCTGCTGGATCATGTTGGAATCAGATACAGTCGCGATTTCATATTCCAAACCAGCTTTTTTAGCTGCCTCTTGAGCTAATTCTGCCTGGAAAATAGAATTATCTTCACTACTACAATACATGATGGCAATCTTCTTTGCATCTGGTAGTAGTTGTTTTAATAAATCAATTTGCTCTGATACAGGTGTTAGATCACTTGCTCCTGTAATATTGGTTCCCGGTTCTTCGTTAGAATCTACCAATCCAGATTCTGCAGGATCTGTCACGGCAGAAACAACGATTGGAATATCGCTTGTCTTACCGGCAACACTCTGAGCTGCTGGAGTTGCAATTGCATAAATCAAATCGTTCCCATCACTTACCAGTTTATCGGCAATCGTATCACAGTTAGATAGATCATTAGACGCATTCTGATAATCGAAAGTTGTATTTTCCTCAGTATAGCCTGCTTCATTCAAGGCATCTATGAATCCTTCATAAGATGCATCCAAAGCAGGATGTTCTGTTAATTGTATAATACCCACTTTTGTACTGGCATCCGATGTACCATCACCGGAACTGCAGGCAGTCATCGATAGCGCCATAGTCGCTGCTATTGCCGCTTTCATTATTTTTTTCATAATCTTCCTCCTAATTTTCAGTGTGTTTTCATAATTTACATTATATGCAATTTATTTTTATAAATCAATAACATCAGAAAAACTTACTCCAGTATCCTTGAATAAAGATTACCAAAATGATCAAAGGAATGATGTATGAGACATAGAAACGAATGGATTTAGGAAAACGAATTCCTTTTCCAGTATTTGCTTCCTGAATAAAGTTTTTCCATCCCCAACCATATCGAGATGTACAGAATAAAACATAGATCATTGAACCAAGAGGAAGAAGATTGTTTGATACGATAAAATCTTCAAGATCCTGAATTGTCGTACCAGCTCCAAAAGGCTGAATAAAATCAAGCAAATTAAAGCCTAAAGCACAAGGCAAAGATAAAACAAATACCAGTACAAAACTAAAACGAACGGATTTTTTACGATCCCAACCAGTTAACTCTTCTGTCATCTTCAAGATATTTTCAAATACCGCAATGATCGTTGTCAAAGCAGCAAAAGACATGAACAAGAAGAATAAAGCACCCCAAAGTTGTCCTAAAGGCATATTCGCAAAAATATTAGGCAGTGTGACAAAGACAAGACCTGGCCCTTCTCCAGGATCTACACCATAGGCAAAACATGCAGGTATGACGATCAGACCAGCAACCAATGCCACAAACGTATCTAAACAAACAACCTGAATCGCTTCACCTGTTAATCTTCTTTCTTTATCAATATAACTACCAAAGATCGCAATAGCTCCAATTCCCAAGCTTAAAGTAAAGAAAGCCTGTCCCATGGCCGCAAACACAACTTCACCAAAACCAGATTCAACCATTTTAGAAAAATCAGGCAATAAGTAAAATTTAATACCTTCAATCGCACCATCAAGTGTTACAGAACGAACAGCTAGTACTAGCATGATTGCTAAAAGTGCGATCATCATATATTTAGAAATTTTCTCTACTCCATTTTGAAGACCTTTAGAACATATCCAAAAACCAATGCAAACTACGATAAACATGAATCCTACCTGTACAAGTGGATTTGCTAACATATTATTAAATTCAGATGCCACTTGATCTGCACCAAGACCATTGAAATCTCCCATGATCATCTTAAAGAAATACACAAGCATCCAACCACAAACAGTTGTATAAAACATCATCAATAGATAGTTCCCTGCCAAACATGAATATTTCATCAAATGCCATTTTGTTTTCTTTGGTTCAAGTACATCAAAAGACTTTGCGGCACTTCTTTGGCTCGCTCTACCAACCGCATATTCCATGACCATGACCGGTAAGCCTAGTACAATCAAGAAAAACAAATAAACCACAACGAAGGCAGCACCTCCAAATTGCCCTGTAATATACGGAAAACGCCAGACATTACCCAAACCAATGGCACATCCGGCACTAATTAAAATAAAGCCTAAACGGCTTGAAAAACGATCTCTCATGATCAAATCCCTCCCTAACAAATAATTTATCAAATATTGTAAGTGGTTTCAATTAATTTTTATTCTTCGCAAAATTCTTTCATAAACAATAAGAAATAATTTTCATTAGCTTTTTGATATGATACAATATGAACATATTTTCAAGGAGGTATGATTATGGGCCTTATTATTCCTAAGAATTATAATCCTGTTTTATCTGTTCGTGAGACACAGGAAGCTATCAAATACATTCGAGATACATTCCAACATGAATTTGGAAAGGAATTACATCTATCACGAATCTCTGCACCATTGTTTGTAGAAAAAAGTTCAGGTTTAAATGATAACTTAAACGGGTTTGAATCCCCTGTACACTTTTCTATGAATGCCATCCCAAATGAAGATATTGAAGTCGTTCATTCTCTGGCAAAATGGAAACGTATGGCACTTAAATTATACGGTTTTTCAAATCATGAAGGACTTTACACAAATATGAATGCGATCCGTAAAGATGAGGAACTAGACAATCTTCATTCAGCCTATGTTGATCAATGGGATTGGGAAAGAATCATCGCTAAAGAAGAAAGAACCGTAAATGTCTTAAAAAGTCATGTTAGACGTATCTTTAAAGTCATCAAACACATGGAACATGAAGTTTGGTATAAATATCCTCAAGCTGTAAATCATCTTCCAGATGATATCACTTTTGTAACGACCCAGGAGCTGCTAGATTTATATCCAAACCTCAGCGCAAAAGAAAGAGAAAATGAAATCACAAAAAAATATGGTTGCGTATTTGTGATGCAGATAGGCGATAAGCTATCAAATGGTGAAAAACACGATGGACGTGCTCCAGATTATGATGACTGGAGCTTAAATGGAGATATTCTATTCTGGTACGAACCTCTACAATGTGCTTTAGAGATTTCCAGCATGGGTATTCGTGTAGATGAAAACTCAATGCCGATCCAGTTGGAAAAAGAAGGCTGTCTAGAAAGATTAAATTATCCATACCATCAAGCGATCATGGAAAAACGATTACCTTACACTATTGGAGGAGGAATCGGCCAATCAAGACTATGTATGCTTCTATTAAAGAAAGCGCATATTGGTGAAGTACAGGCTAGTATTTGGCCTAAAGAAATGATCGAAACTTGTCTAAAAAATAATATCCAGATCTTATGATCTGGATATCTTTTTTTATTCAATGAATAGTTTTAATGGTGCAAGATCTAACTTTTCAAACTGAGCCATGAAAGGATACATCGCATTGGCAATTTCTTTACAACCGCCTTCTTTTGTAGATTCAATATTACAAGGCAAGATTGGATCATGTAATGATTTACGTAATAAGAACCAACCGTGATCAAAACAAACACGATACCCTTCATAATTATCTTTTGCCGGCTTCATATTTGACTGTTTTTCTACAAACTCTTTTAAGCTTTCCAATACCTGATCTCCATAGCTTTGAAAATCTTCTGCGTTGATCTTAAAACGCAGTTCTTTTTCTTCTAATGGATATTTTAAATCTTCAATCAGTTTATCCACCGGTTTTTTAGCTGCTTCAATTACGATCTTGGTCGCTAGATAAGCACCATCATCCAAAAAATAATTCTCTTTTAAGGCAGCATGTCCACTTGTTTCGATTGCTAATTGACAATCAATGCCAGCTTCATTTAAGCGAACCGCCTCATTAATAACATTTTTATATCCTCTTTTAAAACGATGATGTTTTAAACCGTGACTCTTTAAAAAATCGTGAAGTTCATCACTTGTTACGCTATCTGTGACAATCGTAGTTCCTTCATGATCTTTTTTTACTAACATTGCTGCCAGCGCAATAATTGCATTACGACTAATAGGTCTTCCGTGACTGTCAACCGCACTACTTCGATCCACATCTGTATCAAAGATAATCCCTAAATCCGCCTTATGTTTTACTACAGCCTGACAGATAGAATTCATTGCTTCTTTATCTTCAGGATTTGGGATATGATTTGGAAAATGACCATCCGGTTCTAAACATTGAGAGCCTTCTACATTGGCACCAAGCGGTTTTAAAACTTTTTCAACATAAAAGCCTCCAGCTCCATTTCCTGCATCCACTACAATGTGCAGTCCTTTTAAT
The DNA here is from genome assembly GCA_946408025.1 of uncultured Faecalitalea sp. Lineage (GTDB taxonomy): Bacteria > Bacillota_I > Bacilli_A > Erysipelotrichales > Erysipelotrichaceae > Faecalitalea. Next base: position 4,900 of record CAMJQJ010000033.1, on the reverse strand, counting down.
GGATGTTCATAATCTGGATCATTTACGCCCTCTTTAATGATATCCTGTAGATGTCTTGAATATGTATCCATCAAATTTGCTTTTGTGCAGGAACCATTGTTTTCATGAATAAATGACTGGGCATTGGCAATTTCAATGATACGGGCAATATCTTCTTTGTTCAGCCCTCCATCTTTATCAAAAAACTTCATCCCATTACGATTGAATGGTAAATGGCTAGCAGTAACCATGATAGCTCCATCACAATCATATTCTTCAAAGATACAAGACATAAACATGCTCGGTGTGCTCGCTAAAGAACAATCCAAAACTTGTGCACCATCAAAGATCAAACCATCCATAATGGAATGGCATAGACTATCCGCACTTAATCTAGAATCATGACCAATTGAAATACGACATTCTTTTTTATTATGTTTTTCACGAATAAATGTCAAAAATGCTCGAGCTAGATCATATACAGCCTCATTAGTCAAATTTACATGTTCGCCTTCAATTCCCTCTATGGCAACCCCTCGAATATCACTTCCATTTTGTAGTTTTCTATAATCCATAATCATCCCTCTTTTCTCTTTCTATAATAACACAAAGATCCAGATGAGCATCTGGATCTTTTATGTTTATTCATTGATTTCAATAGACTGGTTGTCTAGAACATCACTGTCATTGATGATTCCATCTTGATCTAAAGATGGTTCTTCATCCATTTTTGGAAGTTCTTCCGTTAAATTTTCATTGACAATGTTGTCAAATTCTTCGTCCTGAACTTCATACATGCGAGCAATACGTTTATCACGTAGTTCTTTTGCCTTTGCCATAACGATTGCATTCTGAGGACGATCGCCTTCGCATCCAGTTCCTGCAGGAATCAACTTACCGATGATGACATTTTCTTTAAGACCAATCAAATTATCAACTTTTCCTTTGATCGTAGCATCTGTCAATACTTTTGTAGTTTCCTGGAAGCTGGCTGCTGATAAGAATGAATCTGTTTCAACACTGGCTTTAGAAATACCTAACAATACTGGCTTGAACTGTGCAGGTGTCTTTCCAGAAAGTAAAGCATCACGGTTGATCTTAGTGATGTTATTCAAAGATAACTGAACACCAACGTTTAGATCTGTATCCCCACTGTCTACAACGATAACTTTCTTAAGCATCTGTTTGATCATAACTTCGATATGTTTATCGCTGATTTCGATACCTTGTGACTGGTAAACCTTTTTAACTTCTTTCAAGATATAATCCTGAACTTCACGAACACCAGCTACACGTAACAATTCTTTTGGATCCAATGGACCTTCTGTCATGGCAACACCAGCCTGAATCGTTGCTCCAACCTGTACCCATGGACGAAGTGTCTGGTTTGCATTGATCTTATGAGAAACACTTTCGTTAGCGTTTGTTACGATAACTTCCTGACGCATTGTTCCTTCAATACGTTCGATTGAAGTGATCTCACCTGTAATCTGTGCAATTACAGCTACACCTTTTGGACAACGTGCTTCAAACAACTCTTCAACACGAGGAAGACCTTGCGTAATGTCTCCTCCATCACCGCCGGCAACACCACCGGTATGGAATGTACGCATTGTTAACTGTGTACCTGGCTCACCGATACTCTGAGCAGCCATGATACCGATAGCTTCACCAACTTCTACATCTTTACCTGTAGCCATGTTACGTCCATAACATTTACGACATACACCATGTCTTGACTTACAAGTAAATGCAGAACGAATATACATACCTTCAATTCCAGCATCTACGATGCGTTTTGCGATTTCATCAGTGATGAACTCATCACTTGCGATAATAAGTTCTCCTGTATTTGGATCTGTTACATCTTGTTTAGAATAACGTCCAACTAAGCGATCCATCAACGGTTCGATGACAGTATTTGTCTTACGATCCATCAATGTTTCTACCCAGTATCCTTTATCTGTTCCACAGTCATCTTCTTTTACGATAACATCCTGTGCAACGTCAACTAGACGACGAGTTAAGTAACCTGATTCTGCTGTTTTTAAGGCTGTATCGGTCAAACCTTTACGCACACCATGTGTAGAGATAAAGAACTCAGATACGTTTAGACCTTCACGGAAACAAGAGTAGATAGGAACCTCTATGATAGAAGGAACATATTCACCACTTCTACCCTTACCACTACCAGGTTTTGCCATCAGACCACGCATTCCGGCAAGCTGAGTAAAGTTAGATGTATTACCACGAGCACCTGAAGTAGCCATCATATTGATTGGGTTCTTTCTAGGTAAGTTAGCCATTAACTCGCCTACGATATCATCTTTTACATCAGCCCATAGCTTATTAAGATGACGTTCCCATTCTTCCATCGTCAACATACCTTTACGCTGTAGACGTTTTAACTGATCCGCTTTTTCACGACCTTCATCAACATGTTCCCATTTGTTAGGAGCCACTTCGATGTCAGAAAGAGAAACAGTAATACCTGCAACTGTTGAGTACTTAAATCCTTTTGCCTTGATCTGGTCAAGAATTTCAGCTGTTTCGTCAACAGAGTAGCGTTTAAATACTTCAGCAATAACCTTTCCTAAGTCTTTTTTCTTAACAGCATCTACAATTGGTAATTGTTCAATATATGCTTTAATATCTTCTCCAGGTTTTACAAAATATTTTGCTGGAGTTTCTTCAAAGTTTTCTTTTGAAACTTCGTTCAAGTATGGGAAATCTGCAGGGAACATATCATTGAAGATGATTTTCCCAACAGTTGTTACTAAATAATCATTTTGATGAATTGGATTAAATGAAGTTTTATTCATGCCCTTAACAGGAAGTGCAATACGAGAATGTAAGTGTACTTGTCCTGTTTGATATGCAAGCATTACTTCATCTACATCCGAATAAACATGACCTTCGTTTAATGCATAACGTTTCCATGCTGCTGCTTCTCTTGGACAATCTGCATCCATATAACGCTGAGATTCTTCTAATAATTCTTGTTTTGTTTCTTCCATTGTAAGATAGAAGTTACCCATGACCATGTCCTGACCTGGAGTAACGATAGGTTTTCCATCTTTAGGACCAAGAATATTATGCGAACCAAGCATCATAACCAATGCTTCCGCACGTGCTTCTTCAGACAATGGAACATGAATAGCCATTTGGTCTCCGTCGAAGTCAGCATTAAATGCAGTACATACTAAAGGATGTAAACGCATTGCACGACCTTCAACAAGTTTAGGAAGGAATGCTTGAATTCCTAGACGGTGAAGTGTAGGAGCACGGTTCATCAATACTGGATATCCGTCAATAACTTTTTCAACGACATCCCAAATTCTAGAATCTTGACGTTCAATCAACTTTTCTGCATTTTTAGGATTTGCAGCTAACTGTTGATTTACGATTTCATTAATGATAAATGGTTTAAACAAGTTGATAGCCATCTCACGAGGAATACCACACTGGTACATTTTCAAATCTGGTCCTACGGCAATAACAGAACGTCCAGAGAAATCAACACGTTTACCCAATAAGTTCTGACGGAAACGTCCTTGTTTACCCTTCAATGAATGTGAAAGTGATTTCAGAGCGCGCCCTCCAGCTCCTGTAATTGGTTTAGAGCGACGTCCATTATCGATTAAAGCATCAACTGCTTCCTGTAACATACGTTTTTCGTTTTGAACAATGATATTTGGTGTACCTAGTTCCAACAACTTACGAAGACGATTGTTACGAGTGATTACACGACGATATAAATCATTTAGATCACTTGTCGCAAAACGTCCACCATCCAACTGTAACATTGGTCTTAAATCAGGTGGTATTACCGGAATGTTTGTCAGAATCATCCATTCTGGTTTGTTATCTGATTTTCTAAACGCATTGATAGTATCAAGACGTTTAATTAATTTTTTACGTTTTTCACCCTGTGCTTTTTCTAGAGCCGATTGAACATCTGCATATTCCTGTTCAAGGTCTACATCCTGTAATAAACGCAATACAGCTTCAGCACCGGTTTGTGCAGTAAAAGATCCAACTCCATAGATGGCCATATTTTCACGATATTCTCTTTCAGACAAGATTTGTTTATATCCTAAATCTGTATCCTTAGGATCCGTTACGATATAGCTTACAAAATATACTACTTCTTCAAGTTGTTTTGGTGTAACATCCAACAATAAAGCCATACGGCTTGGAATACCACGTAAATACCAAATATGAGCAACTGGAGCAGCTAAATGGATATGACCCATACGTTCACGTCTAACGCTCGCTTTTGTGATTTCAACACCACAACGATCGCAGACAACACCTTTAAAACGTACCTTCTTATATTTACCGCATGCACATTCCCAGTCCTTCGTAGGACCGAAAATGCGCTCACAGAAAAGTCCGTCACGTTCTGCTTTTTGAGAACGATAGTTGATCGTTTCAGGTTTTGTTACTTCACCATGTGACCATTTTAAGATCGTCTCAGGTGATGCTAAACGAACCTGAATTGAGGCAAAATTGTTTATACTCATAGATTTTTAAGCCTCCTCTTCTTCTAGTTCTTCAAATGAATCATTTGATTCATCCATATCATTCACAAGTTCTTCCTTGTGTTCTTCATGATTATGTTCATGCACTGTTCCTGGTTCATCGTCATCGCCAGTGATATCAACTTCATTGTTGTTTTCGTCCAACAAACGAACATCGATCGCAAGACCTTGTAACTCGTGCATCAATACGCGGAATGATTCTGGAATTCCTGGTTCTGGAATGTCTTTACCTTTGATAATTGCTTCATACGTTTTGATACGTCCTTGAATATCATCTGATTTGATTGTCAAGATTTCCTGCAATGTATGAGCAGCACCATAAGCTTCAAGAGATCGGAAGAGCACACGTCTGAACTCCAGTCACCAATGGAAATCTC
>CAMJQJ010000032.1 GCA_946408025.1 uncultured Faecalitalea sp. | reverse complement strand
AAACCATACCTTTTCACTTTAAATGAAAAAAGTATGGGGTTTTGTCAACGCTCTGAGCACAGAGAAAAATTTCTCTGTGCTTTTTCTATGCCAAATCTTTTCTAACAAAACGAACTAGACCTATAATCCGAACTGGTGTTTCCTCTACCTCTTTCATCGTAAAGAACTTTGATTCATACTTTGAGTTAGCCGGTTCCAAAATCATAAAATCATCTTTGAAATACACTTTTTTGATCGTTGCCTCTTCTTCGATCATTACAATAGCAATTTGTCCAGATTGAACGGTATCGCACTTTTTAACATATACAAGATCCCCATCATAGATATGCGCTCCTTCCATAGAATCTCCGACAACTCTTAAAAAGTAATCTCCTTTCTGAGCATCTGATTGCCCGAGTTCCAAGTATCCCTCAATATCTTGATCTGCCCAAAGATCATACCCTGCTTTTACATTTCCTAAAATTGGTTTGATGCGATCTGTTTCTTCAATTACTTTTTCAACATCACAATCTAAGACAGTCGAAAGTTTCTGAATGGTTGTTTTTTTTAACTTTGTGCTTTCACCATTGATCCATCGATAATAGGTCGATACAGATACACCAACTTCTTTAGCTACATCCGCATGACTTAAATTATTTTGAATTTCAAATTGCACCAGTAGTTCTCTTAAGGTCATAGACATCACTCCATATTACATATGATAACAAATATAATTTCATTTGCAAAATTTAAACATTAAATAATTTTTAAATTCCCAAATCTATCTTGTTTTAAGAATTATATAGTTATAATATGAATTCAAAAAGGAGTGATATAGATGGAAAAATATTATTTATGTATCGATCTTAAATCCTTTTATGCTTCAGTAGAATGTGTAGAAAGAAAACTAGATCCATTTAAAGTAAACTTAGTAGTTGCCGACCCTACAAGAGGACCTGGTGCCATCACTTTAGCGGCAACACCAGCAATCAAAAAACTTGGTGTAAAAAGTCGAGGAAGAATCTTTGAAATTCCAAAACACATTAAATATAAAGTTGCTGTTCCAAGAATGAAATTATACATGGAATATGCAGCCAGGATTCATGAAATCTTTTTAAAATATATATCTAGCGAAGATATCCATGTTTATTCGATTGATGAATCTTTCTTAGATATCTCTTCATATCTAAATCTATATAAAATGAACCCAAAACAAATCGCCTCAATGATCATCCAAGATATTTTTAAAGAAACCGGCATAACTGCAACCGCTGGAATTGGAACCAATTTGTTCTTAAGTAAGATTGCTTTAGATATAATGGCTAAACACGCTCCAGATTACATAGCTTATCTTGATGAGGATATTTTTAAGCAAACATTATGGCATCATACGCCTTTAACTGATTTTTGGATGATTGGACCTGGAACAGTAAAACGATTGAACACTTTAGGAATACAAGATCTATATGGCGTAGCTCATCATCCCGAAAAAGATTTATATAAAACTTTTGGTGTCAATGCAGAATACTTGATTGATCATTCCTGGGGTAAGGAGCCAACAACTATTGCGGATATCAAAAATTATGTTCCACAAGCCAATTCAATTTCAAATTCTCAAATTCTTTTTGAAGACTATTCCTATGATGATGCTTATTTAGTTATGAAAGAAATGGTCGATATCAATGTTTTAACTTTAATAGAACGTCATCTAGTTACCAATCACATTTCCCTTTTCATCGGATATTCCAAAGATATCATACCCCCTTCTCGAGTGAGTCGACAAATAACCAACACAACAAATTCGTGCCGTGTTTTATTAGACGAATTTAAGCGATTATATAAAATAGGTGTAAATCCTAACTACCCTATCCGTCATATTGCCATCAGTTTTGGCAATGTAAAAAGTGAATTATATGAACAATTTGACTTATTTACCGATTCTGAAGAAATTGAAAAAGAAAAAAGGATCCAACAAACAATCCTGTCGATTCATCATAAATATGGTAAGAATTCTGTCTTAAAAGGAATGAATTACTTGAAAAGAGCTACAGCCAAAAAAAGAAATACATTAGTAGGTGGTCACAATGCCGGTTAAGGTTCGGGCACAGCGAGCACAGATATTTCAATCATTTGATTCTTTAAAAGGGTTTCGTGAAATCATCAAACAAAAAGAAAGGATCGTTGTACCAAAAAGAGAGCTATCAAATGATGACCTTGAGCTTTTAGATCGAATCATCCATAAAGTACAACCTGGTATGATAATTAAAGTTATATATTATAATCAAGATCAATATGTTCAATTTAAAGGAAAAGTCGTAAAACTCGATTTTGAAAACAAAAAGATTCAGATCGTCAAAAAAACTCTGAATCTTAATGATATTGCAGAAATAGAAATTGAATAACCACCTTTTAAAATATCCAATGTAATTCTAAATAATAATTAATAATTTTTTTAATAGACATTTCAATTATTATTTATACATATAAGATAAAATAAAATCATTAAGTTGTTAAAAAAGAGATGATTTTAACTTGTGAAAAAAATAATTTGTTCATTGATTTTAAGAGTTACCTGTGATAAAGTCATGTATGTAAGATAATTTACTTATCTCAATAATGGAGGAAATGAAAAATGAGTAAAAAAATTGTTTTAGCTGGCGCTTGTCGTACCGCAATTGGTAAAATGGGCGGTGCTCTAAGCAATACACCTGCAGCCGATCTTGGTGCTATCGTCATCAAAGAAGCTTTAAACCGTGCTGGTGTTAAACCAGAACAAGTTGATGAAGTTTTGATGGGATGTGTTATCCAGGCTGCACAGGGACAAAACGTTGCTCGTCAGGCATCTATCAAAGCCGGTTTACCTATTGAAGTACCTGCTGTTACATTAAACGTTGTTTGTGGCTCAGGACTTAACAGCGTTAATCAGGCAGCTGCTATGATCAAAGCTGGTATGGCTGATATCGTTGTAGCTGGTGGTATGGAAAATATGTCAATGGCTCCATATGCACTTACAAAAGCACGTTTTGGTTATCGCATGAATGATGCTAAGATCATTGATACAATGACTAATGATGCACTAACCGATGCATTCAATCATTACCATATGATGATCACTGCAGAAAACATCTGTGATAAATATGGTTTAACTCGTGAAGAATTAGACGAATTTGCAGCTAACTCTCAGCAAAAAACCGAAAAAGCTCAGAATGAAGGAAAATTCGATGATGAAATCGTTCCAGTTCCTGTAAAAGTTAAAAAAGAAATCGTTGAATTCAAAAAAGACGAAGGACCTCGTGCTGGATCAACTGTTGAAACATTATCAAAACTTCGTTGTTGCTCTGGTAAAGAAGGTGGATTGGTTACAGCTGGTAATGCTTCAGGTATTAACGATGGAGCTGCTGCAATCGTAGTGATGAGCGAAGAAAAAGCTAAAGAATTAGGTGTTAAACCTATGGCTACTTGGGTAGATGGTGCTCTTGCTGGTGTTGAACCTGAAATCATGGGTATCGGACCAGTTGCTGCTACAAGAAAAGTTATGGAACGTACAGGTTTAACTGTAGATGACATGGATCTAATTGAAGCAAACGAAGCTTTCGCTGCCCAGAGTGTTGCTGTTGCTAAAGACCTTAATTTTGACATGAGCAAAGTTAATGTAAATGGTGGAGCTATCGCATTAGGACACCCAGTTGGTGCTTCTGGATGTCGTATCCTAGTTACCCTACTACATGAAATGCAGAAACGTGATGCTAAGAAAGGTTTAGCTACTCTTTGCATTGGTGGTGGAATGGGTTGCGCTACAATTGTTGAACGTGACTAATTAAATCCTCTAGTTAAAATAAAGCAGAAACGCTTGACTATGTTTCTGCTTTTTATATTGGTTAATTAATTGTATTTTAATTGTGCAATTAAGACTTCTGAAAAATTCAAATTTATTTTTTTCAAAAAATATAAACTATCTATAATTTAACAATCAAAAGATTTAAAAATAATAAAATCTAATTTTTTTTAAAAAAGCACTTGCAAAATCCTTGTATATATTATATTATATTAAGGCAGTTGGTTCCGTAGCCAAGCGGTAAGGCAATAGACTGCAACTCTGTGATCACCGGTTCAAATCCGGTCGGAACCTCCAAACATCGGGGTCGTGGCGAAATAGGCAGACGCAACGGACTTAAAATCCGTTGGGAGTTAATCCCGTGTGGGTTCAAGTCCCACCGTCCCCACCATCTAGAAAATCAAACCATCATCACAAGATGATGGTTTTTTTATCTAAAAAAATATACGGCCTAAAATTAACATATAAATTATTATATAGTAAAATACACCGAATTTTTTTCTTTTAATATCGGTTTTTAATAAAAGTTGGAAAGACAATCAAAATCCTAAAAAATCACTCACATTCTTTTTATACAGATAAATTATAGAGATTATAAATAAGAAACATGTAGATGATAAAAAAGAATTATTTATTCTTCTTTATCATCAGATCATTGAATATTAATATTTAATAATATAAAAGCTTTCTATGCAAAAACAATACATAGAAAGCCAGAAATAATAGCCACTAAAAATAATATACCAATTGTTTTAAATATTTCTTTTTTGGAAGCTCCATATTGAATTAACACTAAGATTCCTAAACCAGCATTAGTAATTAATCCAGCCAATAAAGAACCAAAACTCAATGCTTGAGCTACGTATAATTGGCAAAGTATAACTGTTGCAGCACAGTTAGGAATAAAGCCAAAAACAGCTGCAAAAACAGGTTGTAAAACAGAATCAGTCAACAAGAAAGCCTGTAAATTCTCTTCACCTATCCATTCGATCAATCCTGTAAAAATAAATGTAGTACCAAAAATAAATGCAAATATTTTTAAAGATCTAAGTAAAGCGCTAATGATTAAAGGATACTGTGTATAACAGCAAGGACAACTGGATCCAACTGCAGTTTCTTCATAATCTTCTTCATCAATATCCTCTTCTTCCATATTTTCAAACCTAATAATATCTGGTTTCATAATTAAATCAACAACATATCCAACTAATACAGCTATTCCAAATTTTAAGATCAGCAATACCGGTAATGTAGAATACATTTCCGGATTTGATAATAAGACCGGAATGGCTTCATCACTAGTTGCAATAAATACACTAAGCATTGTCCCAAGTGTAATATTCTTTTGAAGATATAACATAGCAGCTAGTATGCTGAAGCCACATTGTGGCAACAACCCTAACAAAGCTCCAAGTAATGGACCAAGTTTTTGTAATAGGAAAAATATACGATCATCATTACTGGAAGGTCTTCTCTCAAAGATTTCAATGATTATATATGTAACTAGTAATATAGGAAACGTTAACCATGTATCTTCAAATGTATGCGATAATAAATGTAAGATAATATCAATCACCTCTCAACCATTATATTTTACTTAAATCTTTAAAAATGAAAAGGAAAAAGCTCAAAAAAAGAATAGACATTCGCCTATTCAATTGGTTTTTGATAAAAATTTCCATAAAAGTTTGCAGTGTGATATGTATTAACGATGACTTTTGGATCAACCTTTCGAACATTTTCTATCGCATCGTGAACTTCATAACTGCTTACTACAGCCTTGCATGAATATATCTTTCTTTGACTGTATCCACCATAACCTTCAAAAACACTCATACCATGACGTACAACTGCCATAAACGCATCTATTACAGGATCCGGGTCTGAGGTTATAAACTCTATAGTGACTTGGTTATAACGCTGATATAAGCTCGAAATCGCCTTTGTAGAAAGGAATTGGAATACGATTGAATATCCTGCGTGAACCCATCCAAAAATAACACCAAATATTACCAACATACAACAGTTGAACGCAAATACATAATCCCAAATACCTTTGTGGATCTTATTGGAAACAAACTGGGCTATAAAATCAGTTCCACCAGTACTACCACCAGTTCGTAAAGCTAAAGATATAGAGAAGCCCCATAATAGACCACCAAATAACACATTCAAAGTCTGATCATCGATAAAAGGTTCAAACGTGAATATTTCCAAGAATAATGAAACCAAACCAAATTGAAGGCAGCTCAAGAAAGTAAAACGTTTGGAAACATATTTATAACATAAGATAGCTGCTGGAGCATTTAATAAGATGATGCCTACAGAAACCGGGAAATCGATTCCTACAAGTGCCAAGATCTTATTTATCAATAAAGAAATACCAGTAAACCCCCCTGATAAAAGGTTTGAAGGTTCCATAAATACCTGCATGATATACACCTGAACAAAAGCACTCAAGGTAACCATAAATACAGAAATACAAAAACGAATCTTTTTTTGTTTTTGTAGCTCTTTCAATGTATCTAACATATTAACAACTCCTTGTTGACACCATACCACTATAGACCTATAAATTTTTGATTTCAATCAAAAATTTAACTTTTTTTGCATTTGTATACCGGTAGTGAAATGTTGTTTATAGGTAATAGAAAATGTAAAAAAAGAGGAGTTTTGTTTCAACTCCTCTTCAATAACAGATCTTATTTATAAAGTTCAACAAGTCTCTGTAAATGTTCGTAACGTTCTTTAGCAGCCTTTTCAGATTCACTGAATAGTTTTTCAGCTCTTTCTGGGAACGGTTTAACTAAACGAGTGTAACGAGCTTCATTATTTAAGAATTCCTGATAAGAACCGTCACCTTCTTTTGAAGTTAATGTGAATGGGTTCTGTCCAGCTTTCTTCTTATCTGGATTGAATGAGAATAGGTTCCAATAACCAGCTTTAACAGCTTTCTTCATTTCATCCTGACAGTGGTTCATACCACCCTTAGCAATACCGTGTAATTCACAAGGAGCATAACCGATGATCAAAGATGGTCCATCGTAAGCTTCAGCTTCAGCAATACACTTAACAGCCTGTGCTGGGTTTGCACCAAGAGCAATCTGAGCTACATATACATATCCGTAAGACATAGCGATTTCAGCAAGTGATTTTTTCTTCAATTCTTTACCTGCTGCAGCGAACTGACAAACTTCACCAATGTTAGAAGATTTAGATGCCTGTCCACCAGTATTTGAATACATTTCAGTATCAAATACCATTACGTTTACGTTTTCACCAGAAGCAAGTACGTGGTCTAGTCCACCGAAACCGATGTCATAAGCCCAACCGTCTCCACCAAAGATCCATACAGATTTTTTAGCAAGATACTGTTTCTTAGTTAATACTTCTTTAGCATCTTCACAGCCATTTTCACTAGCTTTTTCAAGTTCAGCAATTAATGCTTTAGCAGCTGGTGCATTAGCACGAGTATCCTCTTTTGTTTCCATGAACTTATCATAAGCAGCTTTGAATTCTTCAGTTGCGTTTTCGCATCCTGCCATTTGAGACAATTTAGCGATTGCCTGTTCACGCAATACTTTCTGTCCTAAATGCATACCATAACCATGTTCAGCATTGTCTTCGAATAAAGAGTTAGCCCAAGCTGGTCCCTGTAAGCTATCTTTATTTACAGTGTAAGGACATGTAGCAGCTGGTCCACCCCAAATTGATGAACATCCAGTTGCATTTGAAATATACATCTGCTCACCAAACAATTGAGTTACTAAGCGAGCATATGAAGTTTCAGCACAACCTGCACATGAACCAGAGAACTCTAACAATGGTTGGTTGTATTGTGAACCGATAACTGTGTTATCAGCAAAGTTAGTCTTCTTCTTACCTACATTAGCTACTAGGTAATCGAATACTGGCTGCTGATCAGCCTGAGATTCTTGAGGTACCATCTTGATAGCGCCTGTTGGACATACAGTAATACATTCACCACATCCCATACAGTCAAGTGGAGTAACGCTCATAGTATATTTCATGCCTGGAGCATGTTTAGAATCTGCAAGTTTAATATTTTCTGGAGCAGCTTCAACTTCTTTTTCATCAAGGATGAATGGACGAATTGTAGCATGTGAACATACAAATGCACACTGGTTACACTGGATACACTTAGTTGCATCCCATTCAGGAACTGTAACAGCTGTACCACGTTTTTCGTAAGCAGCAGCACCAGTTTCCCATTGTCCATCAGCATTATCTTTGAACGCAGATACTGGAAGACTATCACCATTCATGATATTAACTGGGTTCATGATATCCTCAACCATCTTAACAGTAGCTGGACGTCCTTTTAATGGAGCAGGTGCAGCATCTGGTTCTGGATTTGACCAAGAAGCTGGGATTTCTACTTTATGAGTTGCATCTACACCAGCATCGATAGCTTTGTAGTTCATTTCTACAACAGCATCACCTTTTTTAGAATAAGATTTCTTAGCAGCTTCTTTCATGTATTGAACAGCTTCATCAATTGGCATGATATTAGCTAATTTAAAGAATGCTGACTGAAGGATTGTATTAGTACGTTTACCCATACCAATTTCGATTGCTTTATCGATAGCGTTAATAGTATATAGCTGAATATTGTTATCAGCGATATATTTTTTAGCTTCAGCTGGCATATGTTTGTCTAATTCTTCATCAGACCACTGGCAGTTAATCATGAAAACACCACCAGGTTTTACATCTTGAACCATCTTATATCCTTTAACTACATAAGAAGGGTTATGACAAGCTACGAAGTCAGCCTGGTTGATGTAGTAAGGAGATTTGATTGGATTATCACCAAAACGTAAGTGAGAAATAGTGATACCACCTGTTTTCTTAGAGTCATACTGGAAGTATGCCTGAATATATTTGTCAGTATGGTCACCAATGATCTTAGTTGAGTTCTTGTTAGCACCAACAGTACCATCTCCACCAAGTCCCCAGAATTTACATTCTACAGTTCCAGGAGCTGAAGTAATAGGAGCCGGTTTAACTTCTGGCAATGACAAGTAAGTTACGTCATCGACAATACCAATAGTGAAACGAGGTTTTGGTTCATCTTTCAACAATTCAGTGTATACAGCAAATACGCTTGATGGTGGAGTATCTTTAGAACCTAAACCATAACGACCTGCACAAACTTTGATTGTATCTAATCCTGCTTCACGAAGTGTTGTAACAACATCCAAATACAATGGATCACCTAATGCACCAGGTTCTTTTGTACGGTCAAGAACAGCAATTTTCTTAACTGTTTCTGGAAGAACTGCCAATAAGTGTTTGCTTGACCAAGGACGATATAAACGAACTTTGATCAAACCAACTTTTTCGCCTTTTGCCGTTAAGTAATCGATAACTTCTTCTGCAACGTCATTAATTGAACCCATTGCGATAATTACACGATCAGCATCTGGAGCACCATAGTAGTTGAATAGACCATAGTTTGTTCCTAATTTTTCGTTGATCTTGTTCATGTATTTTTCTACAACAGCTGGCAATGCATCGTAAACAGAGTTACATGCTTCACGGTGCTGGAAGAAAATGTCTCCGTTTTCATGAGAACCGCGCATAGTTGGATGTTCTGGGTTCAAAGCATGTTTACGGAATTCTTCAACTGCATCCATTGGACACATTTCTTTTAGATCTTCGTAGTCCCATTTTTCAATTTTCTGGATTTCGTGAGAAGTACGGAATCCATCGAAGAAGTTAATGAATGGTACTTTTCCTTCAAGAGCAGCTAAGTGTGCTACTGGAGATAAGTCCATAACTTCCTGTGGGTTTGTTTCACAAAGCATTGCGAAACCTGTCTGACGACATGCATAAACGTCGCTATGATCACCAAAGATGTTCAATGCATGTGTTGCAACAGTACGTGCAGAAACATCGAAAACACATGGTAATTGCTCAGCGGCAATTTTATACATATTAGGAATCATTAACAATAATCCCTGTGATGCAGTAAATGTAGTTGTCAAAGCACCAGCAGCCAAAGAACCGTGAACGGCACCGGCAGCACCAGCCTCAGACTGTAGTTCACTTACTACAACTTGATTTCCGAAAATGTTCTTCTGTCCAGCAGCTGCCCACTGATCTACAGAGTCAGCCATAGGACTAGATGGTGTAATGGGGTAAATCGCAGCAACTTCAGTATACGCATAAGCAACGTGAGCTGCAGCAGTATTACCATCCATTGATTGTTTTGCTCTAGGCATGATAACTTTGTCCTCCTTATCCTGATTAGTAAAACTATACCTGTATTATTATACGATTTTAGAAAGCGTTTTTAAAGGAAAATTTCATTTTTAACGTTAATTATGTTTAACATAACTAACTAATAAAAAATTTGGTACAGCAACATATGCTGTACCAAAATCAACTATTCTTTTCCTAACAATTTAAACATGTTCTTTTTATAAACTTCAACACCTGGTTGATTAAATGGATTTGAATCATTCATCAATGTAGTCATAGCGATTGCTTTAAAGAAGAACATACACATATTTCCAAAACTATATGCACTCATATCCGGCATAGTTAATAAAATATTTGGAACACCACCTGTTTCTTCGTGTGCCATCAATGTTCCCTGAGCAGCCATTTTATTTGCCCAGTCAACGCTCTTCCCTGCAAGATAATTCATACCATCTGCATTAGCTTCATCGTTAGGGAAAGTAACATCGATCATAGGTTTATCTACATAAAGATTTGTTTCAAACAACACTTTCTTTCCTTCCTGAACAAATTGTCCTAAAGAATGAAGATCTGTTGAGAAACATACAGAATCAGGTAAAATACCTTTTCCGTCTTTACCTTCACTTTCACCGAATAATTGTTTCCACCATTCAGCAACCATCTGCATCTGTGGTTCATAATTTACAAATAATTCAACATCATACCCTTCATTTTGCAAGACACGACGAGCTACGGCATAACGATATGCAGGGTTTTTATCTAAATCTGGATCTCCATATTCTCCCATTCCATCATGAAGACCTTTCATAAGTTCATCAATATCAATACCTGCCACAGCAATAGGTAATAATCCAACAGGAGTAATAACTGAGAAACGTCCACCAATATCATCTGGAATAACAAAAGTTTCGTAGCCTTCTTTAGTTGCAAGTGCTTTTAGAGTTCCACGCGCTTTATCTGTTGTAGCAATAATTCGGTTTTTAGCTTCTTCTCCATATTTTTCTTCCATGAATTGTTTTAAGATACGGAATGCTAAAGCTGTTTCAGTTGTCGTTCCTGACTTAGAAATAACATTAACTGTTACTTCTTTATCTTTGATATAATCCATCACCTGAGCAATATATGAGCTTGAGAATGTATTTCCCATATAAATAATTTCTGGTTTATTATCTGCATATAGACCATTGATCATTTCGATGGCCGCACGCGCTCCAAGATATGAACCACCTATACCGCATACAATGAAAACTTCAGTGTTTTCACGGATCCTTTTAGCACATTCTTTGATACGAGCAAACTCTTCTTTATCATAGTCATTTGCCCAAGTCATCCAGCCAATGAAATCATTGCCTAGACAAGTTTTAGAAACAAGTTTTTCGTTAATTGATACGACTTGTTCCTGATAATCTTTCACATTTTCTTTTAAATGAGCGTGATTTAGATCTAACTGAATCATATTAATCTACCTCCGGTTTTTTATTTCAATGCAATTATACCACGATTTTTAATTTTGTGTGCTATAATACTTAATGTTTAAGGAGAGTGAAACATATGATCCCCTCAGCACTTTACCCTCTTGTATCAGCATTGCTTGCCAATGTTGTTGCTCAGGTAGGTAAAACGATCGTTTATTATTTCAAATCAGGAAAGTGGGATCTTCACTGGGTCATTGCCAGTGGTGGTTTTCCAAGCTCCCACAGTTCGACAGTCACTGCACTGTCTATGGCTGTAGGAATTCAGGAAGGATTTGATTCGACATTGTTTGCAATCACGGCAATCTTTTCCTTTATAGTAATGTATGATGCCTGTCATGTACGATACTATTCAGGTAAAAATATTGAACTGGTCAAACAGCTGGTCGATGATTTAAAAGAAGCTTCTCTGATTGAATTCGATGAACCGATTTACCAAGAACAACTCAAAAGTGTTCTGGGTCATAAATTTGTCGAAGTAGTCGGTGGATTTATTATCGGACTAATCATACCACTACTATTGACGCCTTTGATTTTTTAATAGATTGGAGTTGAAAGTATGGCTGAAGAAACAATGGAAATGCCAGATGGAATGGCAGTTGAAGCATGCCTTGACAAGATTCGCCCTTATATACAACACGACGGTGGAGATATTGAACTTTTAGGTATTGATGAACACGCTTATGTTTATGTCGCTTTTAGAGGAGCTTGCGCCGGATGTATGATGGCAACAGAGGATTTCTCAAGCGGAATCAAGCTTCTATTAATGGATGAAGTTCCCGGCATTCGTGATGTTATCCTTGTGGGATAAATCTCAATTTATAGATTTAGAATGGATAAGAAGAATTCGTAAATTGCGAATTCTTTTTTTATAAAAAATCTGATAAAGAAAATCTCTATCAGATTTTTAAACCTCAATTATGTTTTTGGTTCCAGCTTCTTTAACAATATTTTTAAACATTTCCAATTCGTCTAAAGTAAAGGGTTTTAGCTTTCCTGGTTCATATTCTATACCTACTAGATCATACTTGCTGGAAGCCAAAGGATTATAATTCAACAATTCATATTTCACTTTTGGATATAAACTAGATATAAAATTTGAAATTTGGCTTAAGTTTTTTTTAGTTGAATTATAGCCAGGAATAAGAGGTGTACGAATAATCACTTTATCTTTATGCTCACTCGTTAATAAGTATTCAATGTTATTCAGAATCTTTTGATTAGAAACTCCAGTCATTGCTTTATGATCTATTTCATCAAACACTTTTAAATCAGCAAAGATTAAATCAAGATATGGAACAACTTGCTTAACAAGTTCAAGATCTGCATAAAAGCTAGATTCGATGGCAGTATGAATGCCGCGCTTCTTGCATTCCTTTAAAATATCAACCAGAAAATCTCTTTGAAGAAATGGCTCGCCTCCACTAAATGTTACCCCACCATTTCGTTTAAAGAAAACTCTATCCTCTTCAATTTTGGATATTAGTTCTTCTACAGTATATGAAGTTGAATCATAACGTATAGCTGAAGATGGACAAATATGAACCAAATTATCAAAATCTCCTGAATAATTCTTATTAAAATAAGGTCGTTCAGCATAGTTCATTTGATGTGGCATACTTGCCTTTTCACATAAACGACAATGAATGCAATTTTTCTCAAACCATAAAACTTTAGGTTTTGTTTCTAAACCTTCTGGATTTTGACACCACTTGCAACGTAATGGACAGCCTTTAAAGAAAATCGTTGTTCGAATACCGTATCCATCATGAACCGCAAATCGTTTTATATCAAATACATACGCTTTAGATGTGGTCATATGATGTTCTCTCTATAATCTCGTCTTGTAACTTACCAGCTAGTTCAACAAAATAAGCAGTATATCCAGCCACACGAATCGTTAAAGAACGATGATTTTCTGGATGCACCTTAGCATCTAAAAGATCTTCTTTTCTTACAACATTAAATTGAATATGACAAACTTTTAAATCTATAAAAGCTCTTAGGAAATCTTCAAATTTATCTGGACCGGATTGTGTGTTAAAGAATTCTGGTAAAAATTTCATATTCAATAAACCACCATTAGTCGTACAGCTATTGCTAATACGAGAGACAGACTTTAAAACCGCTGTAGGACCTGACATGTCTCTGCCATAAACAGCAGACAAACCACCATCTGCTAAAGGTGTCTTTGCATTTCTTCCATCTGGACTGGCTCCTACATTTTCACCCATAGGAACATGAGCGCTCACTGTATACATACCAGTATGATATTTTCCGCCACGATAATTTGTATAATCTTTCATACGACTTCTAAAATACATAGCCCATTTTGCACCAAGTTCATCAACCCATGCGACATCATTCCCGTATTTTTCAACTTTATTCAATAACATCGTTTGAGTTATTTCATGACCTTTAAAATCTACCTGTAGAGCACTTAACAATTCATGTTTTGAAATTCTATTTTCATCATAAACAAGTTTCTTTAATGCAGCTAGAGAATCTGCCAGGTTCGCAACCTGGATCATCTGAATCCCTGAAAGATTATACTTGGCACCGCCACGTGTTACATCCATTCCATTATCAATGCAATCATCAATAACGCAGGATAAGAACGCTGTAGGTAGACAATCTTGATGTGCTTTTTCAACTACAACTTCAGCTTTCATCATCTCTTCGATAAAATAATCGATCTGTTTTTTAAAAGCCACTTCTAAATCTTCGAAAGTTTCATATGTTTCAAGATTACCCAGATCCAACCCAATCTTCTTATCCGTTAACAAACAAACGCCATTATTTAAAGTAAGCTCTAAAACTTTATTAAAATTGAACATAGCGGCATCGGACCAACCCAAATTGTTTCCATGAGTCGTTAATTCTACACAACCTACAATTGCATAGTTCAATGCATCTTTGTAATCAATTCCCAGATCTTCATGCATCGCATGGACTATGGCTTCATCATTAAAGAATTGTGGCATACCACTTCCCTTGGCAACAACTTTGATAGCCTCCTGCATCAATTCATGAGAAGAATTTTTATTCAAACGCACAGACAAGTTAGGTTGAGGTAAACCTAAATCATATTGCGCATCTAAACACAATAAAGACAAATCGTTGTAAGTATCATTTCCATCTTGATCAAGACCTCCAATGGCTACGTTAAAACCAATTGGAAATCCCGCAAAATACTTGGCACTATTTTTATTACGTAAGTATACAATTTGATTAAATTTTAACCACAGACACTCCATTAACTCTAAAGCTTTTTGACGAGTCATATAACCAGAAGCAATGTCTGAACGATAGTATGGGTACAAATATTGATCCATTCTTCCAGGAGAGAAACTTGAGGCATTGGATTCCATATGCAACACAACAAATAAAAACCATAACGATTGTAAAGCTTCATGGAATGTTTCCGGCGCTCTTTGTGTTAGGGCCAAACATATATCTGCAACATTTTGTAAAGATTCGCGATATTGGCCATCTACAGCATCAAGCATCCCATAAATATGATCATGATATCTTTTCATGAAGTCTTTCACACCATCTAAAACAATTAATGTACATTCATAGAATTCTTCTTGTTCAGACTTGCATTTTTTCTGTTTCTGATGAATTTTGTCAATTAATCCATTGATTCCTAAATGTAACCACATTTCTGTATCCGGACAAATATGTCCCTGAGCATGATCTTTTTGATTGATCTTCACAACTTTAGCAATTTCATCTATTTTTTCTCCATAGTTATGACGAATGACATCTTCCATTGAACGCCCTTTCCAATATGGATAGATGGTTTCTCTAAATTCTTTGATATCTTCATCACGCACTAAAAACTTATCTTGATCACGCGTAGGTAAGGTTTCAAATTCACGATCAATCCATGAACACCCACTTTCCGGGAATACCACTCCATAACGTACACCTTTCGTACGATTTCCTACGATCAGTTCTTCAGGTTCAACACCAATTTCCAATTCCCTTAATGCAGCAGCTAAAGATAAAGCGCGCTTTTTTGGAGTGCTTAATTCTTCATTTTCCTTATATACACGAGTAATAATTCTTGCCTGCTCAATCGAAGCATAGCGAGGTGCTTCTAACATTTTCTTTTTTAAAATTTCGATTCTTTCATTATTCTTTAATTTAGCCATGCTATCATCTCCTATACTCATTATACCTGATTCTTTATTGCTTTCAATTGTTTTTTATTGTTTATTATTGTTTATTAAAAAACCTGTAGTATTTCAAACTACAGGTCCATACATTTTAAACCATTTGAGGAAGGAAATATTTGATCATGAGCTCCCACCAAGGCCAGTCATGATATACATCATGGCCCCAGAAATCAACCCATGCGTTAATACCTTTTTCATACATAATGGAAGCCAACTCACCTAAAGTAGCTTTACAAACATCTTCCCAACTTCCCTGTCCAACAACAAAGATAATTTGAGAATTATTATACCTTTGAATATATGGATGATTTGGATCCATCATCGAAAGGTAAGCACATGGGTTATTTAAATACGTATTTTCATCATGATATCCACCATAGTATTCTTCCATGTTGTAAACACCCGAAATACCTAAAACCTTGTCAAAGCGATCCGGAAAGCGAAAAAATAAATTAGCTGCATGAGTTCCACCCATACTTGCACCCATTGTCATGCATTTTGAGTCAGCTGGAAGACCCGCCTTATATAAAGCGCTAGGCACTAATTCATCCATAACATAGTGAACCCATTGCTCTTGCAGTCTCATTCTATGAGCTGTATTTCCAAAGGCAGACCATGTCTCTTTATCTATTGAATCAACGGTACAAAACTGAATACGTCCTTGATCGATCAAATCTTCTACTTGTTCAAACATGTGACGATCTTCCCATTCAAAAAAGCGACCATCCTGACAAGGAAATACAAAACACATCTTCCCGGCATGTCCATACATCTTAAATTCCATAAATCGATCTAAGTTTTGTGAATATTCTCTAAAATAACGAATTTGCATAAAATATCGACCTTTCCTTATAATTTTATTATAGGAATTATAACACAATTCATTGAGTTTTTTTACGCGTTGCCTTATAATTGTTGTGTTTTTTAACAGGAAAGAGAGTGGATAAAATGTCAAACAAAGAAAAGATCTTAAACATTGCGGTCATCGCCCATGTTGATGCTGGAAAAAGTACATTGGTTGACGCATTTTTAAGACAAAGTGATGTTTTTAGAGATAACGAAGAAGTCGTAGACTGTATTATGGATTCTAACGATTTAGAAAGAGAACGTGGAATTACCATTTATTCAAAGAACTGCTCTGTTATTCACGATGGAGTCAAGATCAATATTGTTGATACACCAGGCCATGCCGACTTTTCAAGTGAAGTTGAACGAATCATCCGCACAGTGGATACTGTTATATTATTGGTTGATGCAAGTGAAGGACCAATGCCACAAACAGATCGGAAGAGCACACGTCTGAACTCCAGTCACCAATGGAAATCTCG
>CAMJQJ010000031.1 GCA_946408025.1 uncultured Faecalitalea sp. | reverse complement strand
TTTTTTAAGCGAAAGTTTGGTTAGTAATAAGGAGAATATTATGGTTAGAGATATTGTAAAAGATACATTTATATTGAGTCGAATTTCTGTGTTAGCTAGTAAAGATGATTTAATGATTGCTCAAGATTTGGTTGATACTTTGGAATTTCATAAAGAAGGCTGTGCCGGTATGGCAGCTAACATGATTGGCTTTCATAAAAGAATCATCGCGTTTCAAGATGAGGGTAAGATCGTAGTGATGCTTAATCCGGAAATTATAAAGAAATCACAAATCTATTCGACAAAAGAAGGCTGTCTATCTTTATCTGGTCAAAAAGAAACAAGACGATATCGAAGTATTAAAGTTCGTTATTTGGATATGCATATGAAGATAAAGATAAAAACGTTTAAAGACTTTACAGCCCAAGTCATTCAACATGAAATTGATCATTGTGATGGTGTATTGATCTAGTATTTCATCTTGAGATGATTTACATTTTGTTAGTTTGCAATATTGGGTGTCGATAATACAATGGAATTGACGATATCGAGTGACGATATTAGCTGAAGAGAGTGTGTTCCTATGGCAAAAGAAACTTTAGAAATATTAACAGAATCTATGTTTTATGTATTGATGGCACTTTTAAACCAACCAAATTGAGGAACAGAAATTGCACAGTTTATTTTAGAAAAAAACAAAAAAGAGTGGAAATTGGTCCAGAAACTTTATATACACTTTTGTCTAAATGTAAGCATTCTGAATATATTGAAGAGATTGCGGTTGAAGGAAGAAAACGAACATATCAGATCACGGATATAGGCAAAAAAGCTTATATAAAAGAAAAAAGTAGGTTTTATCAGATGCTGGATGATGCGGCTATGGTGGAAATGCTATGAAAAAAATCTTGATTGTTGCGTGTCATGATTTATGAAAGAAACGCATTGGAAAATCATTTAAATTCCATGGCTGAAAATAATTGGCATATTGATAAGCAAAGGTTAAATTATGTGTGATTCAATTTATTATGTAGTTGCCTTAAATGGTGATTTTGAAGACTCTGTGAAAAAATGAGAAAATAAAAAAACAGGAGGAATTTATGCATACAATTAAATGTCCAAATTGTCACACGATGTTTGAACTGGATGATTCCATTTATATGGATATCGTTAAACAGGTTCGTGATGAAGAATTTGAAAAAGAAAAGAAATCAATTAAGAGTTATTATGATGAAAAAAGCCAGAGTATGGTCAATGAAGCTAGAAGCGATTTAGAAAAAGAAATTGTTATGCTGAAATCACAAATCAAAGAGATTAGAAACACAGCGTCTGTTGACAAAGAACTAGCAATTTCTAAAGCTCGTTTGAAATTCGATGAACAACTTAATGAAAAAGAAAAGAAAATTCAAAATCTTGAAAGTCAAATCAAAGAAAATGAAGTCAAGGCAAAATACGAATTGACACAACAAGTCTCTGATTTAAAGAATCAATTGACTTCTCAAAAGACACAAGCCAAGCTTTTGGAAACAAATTTAAAAGAAAAGTATGAAACTCAATTAAAACTTAAAGATGAACAGATTGCCTATTACAAAGATTTTAAAGCTAAACAATCGACAAAAATGGTTGGAGAAAGCCTTGAACAACATTGTGAAATTCAGTTTAATCAATTAAGGGCGACAGGATTTCAAAATGCATATTTTGAAAAAGATAACGATGTTCACACAGGTAGTAAAGGAGACTATATATACCGTGAAAATGATGATCAAGGTAATGAGATTATTTCCATAATGTTTGAGATGAAAAACGAAAATGATGAAACAGCTACGAAGAAGAAAAATGAAGACTTCTTAAAAGAGCTAGATAAAGATCGTAATGAAAAGCACTGCGAATATGCGATTCTTGTTTCTTTGCTAGAACCTGATAATGAACTGTATAATTCAGGAATTGTAGATAAGTCTCATCGATATCCAAAGATGTATGTCATTCGTCCTCAATTCTTTATTCCGATGATCACTTTATTACGGAATGCTGCATTAAATTCGATTCAGTATAAACAAGAGCTTGCAATCGCAAGAGCTCAAAATATAGATATTACGCATTTTGAAGAGAATATGATGAAGTTCAAAGAAGGCTTTGCGCGAAATTATGAATTAGCTAGTCGTAAATTTAAAACAGCTATTGATGAAATTGATAAGACAATCTCGCATTTACAGAAGACAAAGGATGCTTTGATATCTAGCGAGAATAACTTACGTTTAGCCAATAACAAGGCTGAAGATCTAACAATAAAAAAATTAGTAAGAAATAATCCAACTATGAAAGCGAAGTTTAATGAATTAAAAAATGAACACTAGTGATGTTGACAAAGCAATAATTTAGTTTATAATGTGAACGGTTCACGTAAAGAACTAATAGAAAGAGTGCATATGAAAGAATTCAATGAAGAACTTTTAGAGGCCTGGTTAAATTTAACTGGAGCTATTAATAACGAGAAAATAGTTTCTCAATTGCCATATAATGAGGTAATTATCTGTCGAATCTTATATAGAAATCGATCAAATCAGATTACAGCAACTGATTTATGTGAGATGACAAAGATGCAAAAATCTCAGATGAATCGTACTTTGACCTCAATGGAAAACAAACAAATACTAACTCGGACAAGATCGACCGATGATAAGCGGAAGATTTATGTAACTTTGAATGAGGAACAGATCGAAGTCTATGAGGATGAGCATGAACGGATTTTAAAGATCGTAGACAAGTTAATTGAACGGGTTGGTGAAAAGAATGCTCATAAAGCATTGGAATTGTTCGAATTGATTGCTCATATCGCTAAAGAGGAGATTAAATGATACGCTTATTAGTGGATTCATCGGCAGATTTTTCAAAAGAAGAAATAAAAGCGAAAAATTTGTTATTTGTTCCTTTACAGGTAACGATTGAAGATAAAAATTATTTAGATGGTATTGATATTTTTACAAATGAATTTTATGAGAAGATGATCGCAACAGATGGTTTCTTTAAAACTAGCCAACCATCACCTCAGCAGTTTCTTGATCACTTCCAAACAGCTAAAGAGAATAATGATATATTAATTTGTGTTTTGATTTCAAGTGCATTAAGTGGAACATATCAAAGTGCCATACTTGCCAAAAATATTGTAGAATATGACAATATCTTTATTGTTGACGCATTGACGACAACAGTGGGGATTCGAGTATTGGTCGATAAGGCGATAGAAATGATTAAAGAAGGCAAAGAAGCGCAAGTAATCGTAGACTATCTTGAAGAAATGCGTTCACACATTAAAATTTTTGCGGCAGTTGATACACTTGAGTATTTATGTAAAGGTGGTCGAGTTTCTAAGACTGCGGCAGCCATTGGAGAGATGGCCAATATCAAGCCAGTTGTTACAGTGAGCTTAGATGGCAAAGTAGACGTAATCGGTAAACGTTTAGGAATCAATAAAACCATTAGCTTCATTTGGAATAAAGTGGAGGAGTTTAATATTGATAAAAACTATCCAATTTTTTCATTATTCACATATGGAACGGAAAATTGCGAAAAACTAGAAGCTCGCTTTGAAAAAAACGGTATCAAAGTTTCTGGGAAACTACAGATTGGTCCTACGATTGGAACTCATGTTGGACCAGGAGCTTTTGGAGTGTGTTTTGTGGAAAAATTCTAAAGACCTTTCAAAGGTCTTTTTTTATAAATGATTGTGATTTAAGAAAAATAAAAGAAAGATTTAAAAAAGAAGGAATAAAAGTTGATAAAATTAAATTGTAAAAGCACAGAAGTAACATTGTCTACTGGTTGTGATTGTGAATTCTTTTACAGAAAATATAAATCGGAACGGATTTTTGTCACGTTATATCTTTATCTTATTCGATATATTTTTTATAAGTATACGGATTCATGTGAAGTGTAGTAAACGATTGAAATTATTATTCGATTAATTCTTGAACAATGGCTTAAAAGAAAAGATATAATGTGTAGAAAATAAGTACGGATAGCTCCTTATCGTAATCGCTTATTTAATTATGTTTGATGTTTATAGATAGTTTAAAAAGTATATAAGAGGTGTAAAAATTTATGTTAGATTTGTAAGCTTTCATGTATAATGAAACTATAAAAGTATGAGAGCAGTAAGGAGGTTTTATCATGAAATATGCTGCTGCGGTGGATATTGGAAGAGCAAAAGTTCAAGTGGCTCTTTTAGATGAAATGTATAATATCGTAGATGTTCAGAGTTTTGATAGTGATATTGATGATCCAAACAAAACTTTAGATGAGATTGCGAATCGTGTTTTGAAGCTTACTAAAACAATTTGTGGCATTGGGATTTCCTGTCCAGGAATCCTAGATGCAATGAAAGGAACCTTGCTTTATACGCCAAATCTAGGTGATAAATGGTACGGTCTTCATATTACGGAAGCTTTATCTAAACGAACGGGATTGCCTGTATATTTGGAAAATAATGCAAACCTTGCTGGACTAGCTGAAGCAATAATTGGTGAAGGAAAAAATTATAAGGTAATTCAATTTTTACGTATTTCTGCAAATGTCGGAGCTGGTTTAATTGTCAATAAAAAAATTTTCAAAGGAGCCCATGGATTTGCCAATGAATTCTCGCCAATCCGAATAGTATCTTCTTCAGGTGGTGAATTCGATAAGATCGGAAATCATATTTCCGAAACAGCCATCATTTCAAAGGCGAAGGAAACAGGATTAAAGGTTAATAGTGTCAAAGAAGTAGATGAGTTAGCTAAATCAGGAAATGAAAAAGCTGTGACGATCATGAAAGAAGCTAAAGTGCATTTAGCAAATTTGATAAATACAATTATTGCTTTCACCGATCCGGATATGGTCGTATTGGGCGGTTCTGTTCCTTTTGAAATTGAAGGATTTACTGAGGAAGTTGAGGCACTAGTAAAAGAGCAAATGTTGGAAGTGGTTTCTCCTCTGGTTCGTATTAGTCGTTCTAGGTTAAATGAAGATAGTAATCTTATTGGTGCTTGTAATTTAGTATTTTCTAAAGAAACATATGGATTAAGATAAAAGAAAGATCAGGAAGTTGAATGAATTTCCTGATTTTTTTGTACAATTTTTTAATTTTTTAAATTCTCTTTAAATTGTTGGGTATGTTGGATTATAAATTCTTATGAAAAACACACATAGATTGGATTTTCTTTTGTGTGGATTGCATTCATATAGAATCTGAAGTTTTATGATATCGTGTGGGCATATGTTCCTGTGTTGCCATCGAATATCTAGGGTGTTGTTTGATTATGGGAATCAAAGAGCAATATTTTATGCCTACTCTTTTTTTATATAATAAACAAGCGTGTTTTAAACACGCTTGTTAGTAGAATAATTGAAGGCCAAAATAAGCAATTAATGCCATGGCAACTAAGAAGCCTAGCCCATATGGAAGGATTTTGGATAATAGGATTGAATCCTTCCCTTTTTGGTCAACTGAGCTTAATGCGATTGCAATGCTCTGCGGAGAAAGCATTTTACCGGCTGCAACACCTAGTGAATTTAAAGCGACAATCCAATATGGATCAGTATTTAATGAGATAGCAGCATTTTGTTGAACAGCTCCGAATAAGACACCTGAACTTGTTCCTGAACCAGTAACGAAAGTGCCTAGACATCCAAGGCAAGGAGCAAAGAACGGATAGAAATTTCCGGTAACGGTAATCGCAAATGTTGCGATGGAAGCAATCATACCGGCATATCCCATGATCTTGGCGCATCCTAATACACATAACATAGTAATAATAGTCTCTTTCATCTGTTTTAAAGTTGCGATAAAAACTTCTTTAAAATCGTTGAAAGAGGCTTTTTGAATGATTCCTCCCAAAATTGCAGAAATGAAGATCCATACTCCGGCTGTATTGATCCATGTAAATGTCATGGCATTTGGGTTTTCTCCAGAGTAAACATAAATCGTAGAAGCAAATTGTGCTAAAAAATTATTTATTGGAGCAATCAATTTTGATGTTGATAACAAGAAGATAAAGATAAAGATAAAAGGACTGCAACTTTTTAAAGCGTCTTTTGTGTTAATTGAATGTTTTTCAACTTTCATTTCGTAGGCAGGATCTGTTTTCTTTTTTGAGGCAAGTAGTACGGTAACTAATAAAGAGCAAACGCTTCCTACGACAACTGCAAGCTCAGCCCCGACAAAATAACTGACTGCTAATTGTGGGATGACAAAACTGATTCCAGTTGCAAAAGTGATTCCGGTTACGCCTTTTAAAGCTTTAGGGCCTTTTCCGGTGACCATAACGATCAAGAAAGGAATGACTAGCATAAATGGCGCAAGTTGCAAAGAAGTGATGAAGGAAAGCTGTGCATTTTCTAATCCAACAAGATTGGCAAGAGTAATAGTTGGTATACCGATTGATCCAAAAGGTGTTGGTGCACCATTTGCAATCAAACAAACTAAACAAGAGAAAATTGGATCGAATCCAAGTGTCAACAACATTCCGGCTGGGATGGCAATAGCTGTTCCAAATCCGGCCATACCCTCCATGAATCCACCAAAGCACCATGCAATCAGTAATACAAGGATACGTTTGTCATTTGAAACGGATGTGATCATTTGTTTAATGACATCAATACCGCCTGTTCTTAATGACAAGTTATATGTAAATACAGCTGCGATAATTACGATAACAATAGGCCATATAGCCATCAAGAAACCTTCCAGTGTGGCTGTTAAAACTTCCATTACTGGCAATTGCCAAACAATAAAAGCCAAAACGCCGGCTACGATCAGACTGCCAAATGCAGCTTTATAAGTTGGCATCTTTAAAACAGTTAAAGCAAAAATAAGCCATAAAATTGGGCATAAACCCAGAATGAAATATAAAAGTTCCATAATCTTCTCCCTCTTTCTTGAGCATTATAACAGAAAAAATAAATAGTTAAAAAAAATTGAAATAATTTTTTAAAAATTTATGGATAATAAAGGTGATTTGATGTATTATAGTGGTACAAAGTAGCGGTTTGTGTCAGGAAGTGGGGGTGATGACACGTGTTTATGGGGGAATATGCACATAATATCGATCGTAAGGGGCGATTGATTATGCCTGCAAAATTTCGTGAGGAATTAGGTGAACACGTTGTTGTCAATCGAGGCTTAGATGGCTGCTTGTATGTGTATACTGTTGAACAATGGCAAACAGTATATGAAAAACTTTCTACTTTGCCGTCAACAAATAAGGATGCTCGTATGTATCAACGTATGATGCTGTCGAAAGCGGCAGAGTGTGAAATGGATGGACAGGGAAGAATATTGATACCATCTTCTTTAGTGGCGTTGGCTGGTCTTGAAAAAGAATGCTTGATTATTGGAGTTGCCAATCACTTGGAGATTTGGTCAAAAGAAAGATGGGAACGTTTGGAAGAAGAACAGAGTGCTTCTTTTGAAGAGGCAGCTGAACATCTTTCTGGATTGATGGGTTAATTATGGAACATATTAGCGTATTACTAAATGAATCTATAAAAATGCTTCAAATCAAAGACGATGGTGTCTATGTGGATTGCACGCTAGGCAGAGGGGGCCATAGCAGTGAAATCTTAAAAAGGTGTACTAAAGGTCATTTATATGCTTTTGACTGCGATCAAAATGCAATTGATGAAAGCACACCTCGGCTTCAAAAAATAGGGGATAACTTTACTTGCATTCATGACAGTTTTGAACACATGAAAGAACAACTTGATTCATTAAATGTTGATAAGGTTGATGGAATCTTGTTGGATCTTGGAGTTTCGAGTCCACAATTCGATGATGCACAAAGGGGATTCAGTTATCGATTCGATGCAAGACTGGACATGCGCATGAATCAAGAACAGGAATTGGATGCTTGGACAGTAGTCAATGAATATTCAATAGAAGACCTATGTCGTATATTAAAAGACTATGGTGAAGAACAGTTTGCCTACAAGATTGCATCCAAAATTGTAGAAAAACGAAAAACGAAGTCGATTGATACGACATTTGAACTTGTTGATGTTATCAAATCGGCGCTTCCTAATGCAGTATTACGAAAAAAAGGACATCCAGCTAAACAAAGTTTTCAGGCAATACGAATGGAAGTAAATCAAGAACTTCCGCAATTAGAAGTCGTTTTAAAAGAGGGGTTAAGACGGCTTAAACCACATGGCCGAATGTGTGTGATCACTTTTCATTCTTTAGAAGACAGGATTGTAAAAAAGATTTTTAAAGAAGTAGCGGTGCCAAAAAAAGTGGATAAGAGATTGCCTAGTCTTGGGATAGAAAATTTAGAATATCAACTTGTAAATAGGAAACCGGTACTGGCTTCGAAACAAGAATTAGATACGAATTATCGCGCACATAGTGCCAAATTAAGAGGGATAGAAAGGAATGAGTGCAATGGACAAGAAACGAATTAATAAAAAGCATAATAGAAAACCAAGAATTCGTCCGGAATCTTTGTTGTGCATTGCGTTTGCTCTTTCTTTCTGTTTCTATTGTGTTACTAAAATTGGATTGAATTCTTACAATATTACCTTATCGGTCGAAGATCAAAAACTGACAGCTGAAGTAGAAGAGAAACAACAACAGATTGATGAACTTCAAAGTGAAGTAAATCATTTGGAAGATAAGACACGCGTGCTTGGTATGTTAGGTGATGAAGTTAAGGATAACCAGGATAATGTTTACATCATTGATTAATAATGTATAATTATTTATTATTAGAAGGATTGATGTGGATGAGTGTTAAAAAAAGCAATAAACAGCTTTATAGAGTAATACAAATCATGACTTTAACGGGAACATTAGTAGTTGCTAATGTTCTTTTTACCATGGTCACACATAAGCATATTTGGTCTGGGCAAGATGTTCTAGATACCCAGATTGCCAGCAGTATTGTCAATACCACTGTAGAGGCAAAGCGTGGTACGATCTATGATAGAAATCATAATGTGATTGCGCAGGAAGTAACAGCATATACAGTTGTGGCTTATTTAGATGATAGTTTAGAAGATGAAGACGGGAATCCTGATTACGTAAAAGATGCTGATTATACAGCAAAAAAATTAGGGACAGTTCTAGATATCGACGAAGATAAAGTTGCCAAGATCATAGAGAATGCAATCGAAGATGAGCGTTCGCAAACGGAATTAGGTACGGGAACAAAGCGTATCGACAAAGAAAAGATGGAGAAGATCAAAGAATTAGATATTCCAGGAATTGATTTTATCGAAACGACAAATCGTAATTATCCGAGTACACCTTTTTCCAGCAATTTAATAGGATTTGCAGCTTATGATGAAGAAAAAGAGAAAATATCTGGTGTTATGGGCCTGGAACAAACATTGGACGAATATCTAAGTGGAAAAGATGGACAGGTTCAATACCAACAAACAGTAGATGGTTCTATATTACCGGGAACCACACAGGTTTTTGAAGAAGCTGAGGATGGAAAAGATGTTGTCTTAACATTAGATTCTTCTTTACAAAGAACAGTAGAAGAGCAGATGCAGATCACAATGGAACAAAACAATGCAGAAGCAGCATGGTGTGCGGTCATGGAAGTTGAAACCGGAAAGATTCTGGCTTGGGCTAGTTATCCAACTTTTGATCAAAATCAGCATTTAGAAATTCCAAGTTATCAAGATCGAATTTCTCAGGCAGTTTATGAACCAGGTTCTGTTATGAAACCTTTTACGTATGCCATTGCACTGGATACAGGCGTATTTCCACGAAACACAACATTTAGAGCGGGTACATTCACCTATACTTTTGATTCGAGTACGAATAAGATCACGCGTGTTGCCAATGGAACAGAAACGGCTTACCCGCCAATTTCAGATGCTTTGGAAGAGGATTTTGGTGTCATCACATTTGAACAGGGACTTGCCTTCTCTAGTAATGTCGGTATATGTGAATTGTTATCCAATTATGTAAACTATAATCAATATGTTGATTATATGGATGAATTTGGTTTCTTTAAATATGTAGATAGTCCTTATGTTGCCGAATCATTGGGTGTTAATAATATTGCAAATTTACCTCAGGACTATTTATCGAGCGGTTTTGGTCAGTCAAGTTCTATCACAGTTTTACAACTTTTGCAGGCATATACTGCGATATTTAATGGTGGAACGATGGTCAAACCGTATGTTGTTGATTCAATTGTGGATTCTACGACTGGAGAGGTTGTTGAAGAATTTGATACAGAAGTTGTGGGAACACCAATTTCTGAAGATACAGCTAATCAGGTCGTAGATTTAATGGAAGGCGTTTTACAGGATGGAGCAAGTGGAGCTCGTTTTCGCATTGATGGTGTCGATATGGCAGCTAAGACGGGTACAGGTGAAATTTATAATGAAGAAACAGGTGTATATGATAAATATAAATATACATCTTCAATTATGGCAGCTGCGCCATCATCTGATGCTAAGATCATGGTCTATTATGGAATGGTATCTACAAATTATGTAAATTACTCAGCAGAACCATTTAAGCAAATCATGCAAGCAGCATTGATTGCAAATGGCATCTCAGGCAGTGATTCAGCATCAACATCAGAAGAAGAAAACTATGAAAAATGGGAAACCTATACAATGCCAAGTTTGATAAATCACAGTTTAACGTATGCTAATAATAAACTTGCGGATAAAAAAGTTCATACAACTGTCATAGGAGATGGACAAAATGTAGTGGATCAATATCCTACTAAGGATAGTACGATCAACTCAAATGATAGAGTCTTCATCTTGACAGATGGGCAGACGATTACGATGCCGGATATGACTGGATGGACAAGAAAAGATTTGACAGCTTTCTGGCAGTTAACTGGGATCAGTATTGAAACAACAGGATATGGAAAGGTGAAATCTCAGAATATTGAGACGGGACAGACAATATCTACAGATACAGAAATTCAGGTGGAGTTAGAATAAATTTCATTTTTTATACAATTTCTTTCATGAATTTTAGAATAATATGATATTATTATACCGAAGTGGTTAAAGGAGAAGTCGAATGAGTAAGAAAAGAGTGTATGCGTCTATTGAAATAGCGGATCAGGAAATTCGTCTTGTTGTATTGGAAATATTTGAATCACGATACAACGTGCTTCGAGTTGAGAGCGTAGCTTGTTCAGGCGTTCAAAATCAAACCATTGTAAACGAAGCCAATGTCGTTAGTGCAATAAGAACGGCAGTTACCAATGCGCAGGCAGCTTTAGGATATAGAATTGAAAGAGTCCTTTTGGCGATTCCTAGTGTTAATGTCATGCGCAGTAATCAAAAAGTGCATGTACAGATCGAAGATGGAACAAAATCAATTCGTTTATTCCACATTCAGCAGGGTTACAACAAAGCAATTCAAAAAAAGCTTGGTGATGATGTTGAATTTGTTAATGCGAATCGCATTTCCTATATTGTTAACGGACAGGAAACAAAAAAGATTCCTTTGTCACAGACATGTGAAGAATTTACTATGGATATAGATCTTCTTTATGCAAATAAAGAAATGATCTATGCTTATGCTCGTTGTATTGAACAGGCAAATTTAGAAATTTTGGATTTATGTTTGGATAGTTATGCGATTGCTCAAGAAACAGCAGTGCTGGTTCAGTCCAATGACCGTCCGATCATTCAGTTAGATTTGGAAAAAGATCACTGTACGATGGGATTCTTTACAAATGGGCGTTTGATCAGCTGTGCTAATCTGGAGAATGGATATAATTCATTCGTTGAGGATATTACAAAGAAATATCATTTGTCTGACGAAGTAGGATACCGTTTATTGCAGAATATCTTCTCAGGAAATGAAGATGAGAATTCTGATGTGATCGTTTATATTGAACAAAAAGAAGATATGCGTGTAGAAATTACCGCTAAAGAATTGGCTAATGTTTGTTTACCAAAGATTCGTCAATGGATTGCCAATGTGAATGAAGCTTGTACGCCAATTGTTCGTCAAGGGAATGCAAAATATGTCATTACAGGTAAAGGCAGCAATATCTCTGTTTTAAAAGATATGGATAAAGCATTTAATGCTGAAGCTCTTATATATGAGGAACAAAGCATTGGCGCAAGAGATGGCGGCTACGTATGCGGTTTAGGTATGGCATATGCATGGCAGGATATCAATCGTATTCGCCATTCAGATAAAATCAGTGCAAACAACAATGAGTTGGAAGCAAGCATTGATTCTATCAATCAACAGTCAAAGAATGGTGAAGGCGGATTTACAAAAAAATTAAAGAGTGTTATTTTATCTGAAAATGATTAAAGGGGTGTAAAAAATGACAGAATTCAATCAAGTAGCAAACATTAAAGTATTTGGTGTTGGAGGCGGTGGATCCAATGCCGTAAACCGAATGGTAGCCGATGGGGTAAAAGGTGTAGAATTTTATATCTGCAATACAGACGTACAGGTAATGAAAAACTCACCTTGCCAGAATAAAATCGTTCTAGGTCGTGAAACAACAAAAGGCCTAGGGGCTGGTGGAAATCCGGAATATGGTCGTAAAGCGGCTGAAGAAAGTGAAAGCGAAATTCGTGAAGCTATCAAAGGTAGTGATATGGTATTCATCACTGCTGGAATGGGTGGTGGAACAGGTACTGGTGCTGCACCACTAATTGCGAAGATTTCTAAAGAAGAAGGCGCTTTAACTGTTGCGGTTGTAACTCGTCCATTTACTTTTGAAGGTAGAAGACGTGCAAACAACGCAAAAGATGGTATCGAAGAACTTAAAAAATATGTAGACTCTTTGATCGTAGTTTCAAATGATAACTTATTAGAAGTAATCGGTCGTAAACCAATTGAAGAAGCATTCCAGGCGGCTGATAACATCTTGCGTCAAGGTGTTCAGACTATCTCTGATTTGATTGCGGTTCCTGCTCTTGTTAACTTGGACTTTGCTGATGTTCGTTCTGTAATGCAGAATCAGGGTCGTGCGTTGATTGGTATTGGTATGGCTGAAGGGGAAGATAAAGCAGTATCTGCTGCTGAAAAAGCAATTCAGTCTCCATTATTGGAAGCGCAGATTGCAGGTGCAAAATCAGCTATCATCAATATTACTGGTGGCGACAAAGTAAGCTTGTTTGATGCACAGAACGCTGTAGCTGTAATTCAGGATGCAGCAGGTGGAGATGTTGACTGCATCTTTGGTATCGCAATCAATGAACAGTTAGGTGATGCAATTATCGTAACAGTAATCGCAACAGGTTTTGAAGAACCAAAACCAGTAACAAAGAAACGTTCTGACAATACAGCTAGACAGGAATCTTTGTATACACAGCCAACTGTAAAAACACCAGTGAATGCCGGTGTAGTTACAAGTGTTGAAGAAACAAGTCAGGATGATCAGATTCCTAATTTCTTCTTTAATCGTTAATGAAGATATATTATATTGATGATTCATTCTTTACCTATTCTGAATTTGCTCGTCAAATGGCGTATAAATTAGAAGTTTTGTTAAGAGAAAACGAAATAAACTATTTATTGATTTCTGTATCCAAAAATACGGAAAAAGAAATCAAGCGCTTTGAGGAAAGATTGAAGGAATTTAAGATAGAGTTCAAAGTCAGCACCCAGACAGTTGAAATTGATGGGAATTCGTTTTTGTTGACCAATAATACACTTCGTATGCCAAATGAAGAGATTCGTGGATTTGCCGGAACTTTTTGCGCAATTGATACAACGACTTTAGAATGGAAAAGAATCTATCTTGATTTATTCCCGGATGAAGAAACGGATATCATTACCTTATTAACGGAGGCAATTGAAGAAAATCTTGGTCTTGATGATTTGAATAGAGAAAAATCCTAAAGCTTGAGATGATAATCATCCAAGCTTTTTTTTGTTTAAAATAAAAAAACCACCATTAAGGTGGTCTTGCTTAATTAATCCCAGTAGTAATCATAATCGTACCAGTCATCTTCAAAATATGGCTGAATATCATATTTATTGTGATATGTATAATTATATGAGTATGAATTTCTAGTGATAAGATCTAAGATCCCGTTTTCAATTGCTAAGACGACATTTACACAAGCAATGATCGATAATACAAGGGCAATGATCCATCGCTTGTCGTTCTCGAAGTCTTTCAGGGCAAATGTGATGCTTACGATTGCCATGGCAATTGGAATGATTACTAATATCCATAATCTTGAAAAGATAGGTAATAAGATGATTGAAACAATCGATAAAATCAAAACAAGTATCCAAGTACTTTCGCTTTTATTTTGATTTATTTGTGTTTGTTCTGTCTCCTTGATAGGTGGCATATCATTTGGTTTTTTTGTCATAGTATTCCTCCTAATGAAAATATTTTATCATAAATGGAAAAAATCTGAAATTTTAGTACCAAAATCCAATAAAACAACTTTTTTTAAAAAAATTAA
The DNA here is from genome assembly GCA_946408025.1 of uncultured Faecalitalea sp. GTDB lineage: Bacteria > Bacillota_I > Bacilli_A > Erysipelotrichales > Erysipelotrichaceae > Faecalitalea. Next base: position 2,698 of record CAMJQJ010000031.1, on the reverse strand, counting down.
AAAAAATTTAAAAAAAGGGTTGCATCATGTATAAAGTCGTGGTAGTATATGTAGGCACTTGTTAAGGAACAAGTTAAACATAAATGGCGCGTTGGAGAAACGGTTAACTCACATGCCTTTCACGCATGCATTCACGGGTTCGAATCCCGTACGCGTCACCAATGAAAATTAAGCCCTAGAAATAGGGCTTTTAAATTATATATTATTCGAAAAAAAGATGAACAGAGGTAGACGGAAATATGAAGTGGAATTTTGAACGTTTCACTTCATTTTGTGATTGACAATTGTTGACTTTTAGTCTAATATTGTAAATTGCATAAAAGTCTGCCGTTTTTTATAATACGCAGATGAAAAAATGAAAAAATCAAACGAAAGGATGGCATGCATGGACAGCAACAAAGCGTATCGTATAGTTTCATGTGGTAAGAAATCCACACGCCGAGACTACTCAAAAGTTAGTGGTAAGCTAGAACTACCAAACCTTGTCGAAATCCAGACAGATTCCTTTAAATGGTTTACACGCCAGGGAATCCAAGAAGTTTTTGAAGAGATCTATCCAATCGAAAACTATGGTAAAAACATTAAGTTAAATTTCATTCGTTATCATTTTGACGAGCCAAAATATAACGCTGAACAATCCATGTACAGAGAATGTAATTACGCAGCACCTCTGTATGCCGAGATGGAACTAGAAATTACGGACCCTGAAACAGGTGAATTGGTTACTAAAAACGAGGAAGTATACTTAGGGGATTTTCCTTTGATGACAGAAACCGGAACATTTATCATCAATGGTGCCGAACGTGTTATCGTATCTCAGATCGTTCGTTCACCAGGAGCATATTTCTCTGAAAGTTATGATGATAAAACTGGTAAACAAAATTTTGAATGTGAATTGATTCCAAGTCGTGGTACTTGGCTTGAGTTCATGACAGAACAAAAGAAAACAATGGCAGGACGTACGATCAATGTTTCAATTGACCGTCGTCGAAAAGTTCTTTTCTCAATTCTGTTTAAAGCTATTGGTATGTCTTTGAATCTTGAAGTTAATGAAGATACATTGGATACAACAGAAATGGAAACATTCCTGCATGCGATTGGACGTAACTGGGATGATGTAGCTCAGGATCCAGAAAATCGTGAATACATGAACTTATATTTGTTGTTGTATACAGCTTTCTTTGGGAAATACGAAGAAATTGAAAATTCTTTATTAAACGATAAAGTAAAAACGACTCAGGAAGCATTATTGTCTTTCTACGAAAATCAGCGCAGCGATGAAATTCCTACTCTTGATGGGTCTATTTCATTGATGCAGGCAAAATTCTTTGATCATCGTCGTTATGATCTAACAAAAGCCGGAAGATATAAATTGGGTAAGAAATTGAATGCTATTGCCCGTATGGATGGTATGACTCTTGCTCATGATATTGTTGATGTAGACGGAAATGTTTACATGGAAAAAGGCTTGATGATCCATCGTGATGAAAGAAATGCATTGCGTGAAGAACTCGCCAAAGGTACATATTGTACAGCTTATCCATTTAGAGCTGAATTCCATGAAGCTGATATCGTTAGTATACCTACAAGCTTTAATACAGGTCTTGTTGGACGTATTTTAGCAAAAGACATCGAAGTAAATGGTGTGCTTTATGAACAGGGAACTGTTTTGACACAAAAAGATGTCGATGTTTTAAAAGAAAATAAAGAAGAAGTTGCAATCTATGCCGGTTTATTCGCTAAACCTGTTGTATTGACCAAAGAAAACTGCAATGCAGTATTCAATTATGGTCAGCGTTTGTATGTGTTAGGTCGATTAACAAATGCTAAGGGACAAGATATCGTTGATGAAGATATGGAACTTGTTGCACAGCGTTATATGATTGGTGTAACTCCAGATAAGATTAGTGATGAAGATCGTTTAGCTGTTAGTCAGCGTGCTTTAAACGAAGAAGTAACAGCATGGTTGGTTGGTGCCTGCATCCAGGAAGTTTATGTAACAGACAAAGCAGGAAACGAAATTAAGATTGCCGGTAATGATCCATTTGCTAATAAACATACAGTTACAATGTCTGATATGTATGCATTCTTCTCTTATAGTTTGAATGTTATGGAGGGTGTTGGAAGTACAGACGACATTGATATGTTAGGTAACCGTCGTATCCGTTCTGTTGGTGAATTGATTCAGAACCAATTCAGAATAGGTTTATCAAGAATGGAACGCGTTGTTAAAGAACGTATGTCAATTCAAGAATTAGATAGTTTAACACCAAGAAAGTTAACGAATATTCGTCCTTTGACAGCAGCTATCAAAGAGTTCTTCTCAAGTTCACAGCTTTCACAGTTCATGGATCAGCAGAATCCATTGGCAGAACTTACAAACAAACGTCGTATTTCTGCATTAGGACCTGGTGGAATCACACGAGATAGAGCAAGTTTTGAAGTTCGTGATGTTCACAGCTCTCACTATGGACGTATCTGTCCAATCGAGACACCAGAAGGTCCAAACATTGGTTTGATTTCTAACTTAACAACATATGCAAAAATTAATAAATATGGTTTCATTCAGACTCCATATCGTATCGTAAATAAAGATGGTACTGTTCAAGAAGAAGCTGTTTATCTAAGTGCGGATGAAGAAGCAGATTATGTAAGATCGGAAGAGCACACGTCTGAACTCCAGTCACCAATGGAAATC
>CAMJQJ010000030.1 GCA_946408025.1 uncultured Faecalitalea sp. | reverse complement strand
TTGGCTGGGATGGTCATGAAGCTGCTTGAACCAAGTGAAGCAACTAAGGATAAGACGGCGGCACAGGATAAACAAAGTCACTATTTTGTGGCTGGTATCTTTGATATGCCATTTTCTGATCAGTCAGCTGATTGTATCACTTCTATTTTTACACCATTACCGCATGAAGAAGTTTATCGCGTGTTAAGAGAAAATGGTATTTGGATTGTGGTTGGGCCTGGTCCTGATCATTGTATCGAGTTAAAAGAGCTGATGTATGATCGCCCATATAAAAATGATTGGCCAGATACACATATGGATCATTTTGAATGTATCTCACAGGATTTGATTTCAAATAAAGCTATGGTAGAAGATGTATGGTCTTTATTAGAAATGACACCATATCGATATAATTCACCATCTTCTTCTTTAGATAAAGTAAAAGCTTGTAAATCGTTGGATACGACATTTGAATTTGTTGTTAGTATATGGAGAAAAATATGAAATCAGTAATAAAAAAATGGGGAATCAATGGAGAGGGAATTGTTTTTAGAAATAAAAAACCAGTCTTTATTGAAGGGGCGATTCCTACAGAAAAAGTTTCTTATCATATCGTTCAGGAATATAAAACTTTCAGTATAGGTGAGCTTGAAAAAGTTGAACAAAAATCCAGTCTTCGCAGATATCCAGTCTGCCAATATGCAGATAGTTGTTCAGGTTGTTCTTTGATGCATGTTAAATATAAAGGACAGTGCAAGATGAAAGAGCAGATTTTGAAAGAATCTTTAAAGAAATATGCCAAATATGATGGAACTATCGCATCAATACGAAAGAATATCAATAATTTAGGATATCGCAATAGCTGCAAACTTCCTTTAAGAGTTATAAAAGGAAAATTAGTCAGTGGAATGTATAAAAAGAATTCAAATGATTTTGTAGCTATTGATCATTGTTTGATTCATTCAAAATATATTGAAAATGTTCGTAAACAAATTTTGGAAGTATTCAATAACTATGAATCAGCTTTGGATAAGACTTTGTTTAAAAGTCTGGTCATTAAGGAATTTAATGAAAAAATACAAGTTATTCTGGTAAGTGAGCCAATGGATTTTCCACAAAATCTTATTGATCAAATCTGTAATATAGAAGGAATTGTTTCTTTATGGCAGAGTATAAAAACAGATCGTTCTGTTGATGTTTTTGGAAATGAAATGAAACATCTCGCTTTAGAAAAGAATATTTGTCTTAATATTGAAGATTTACAGCTTTCTTTATTACCGCGATCTTTTTTTCAGTTGAATACCACACAAGCTGTTGAGATGTACAAATATGTAAGTAGTTTAGTGGATTCATGTGATCTTTTGGTGGAGGCTTATTGTGGAATTGGGGCCATGTCTTTATTCTGTGCTAAAAAAGCTAGACAGGTCATTGGTATCGAATATATCGATGATGCCGTAAAAAATGCCAAAGAAAACGCAAAGATCAATCATATTAACAACGCATCATTTATTTGTGGAGATGCAGGGCAAGAATTAAGAAATATATCAAAAGATCATGAAATTGATACTCTAATCGTTGATCCACCAAGAACTGGATTGGATAAAGTGATGATCGAAACAATCTTGTCATCCAAAATAAAAAACATTATCTATGTTTCATGTAATCCAAGTACCTTGGCTAAGAATATAGACTCTTTAAACAAACGATATCAATTGGTTCAAGTACAGCCATTTGATTTGTTTTCGCAGACACAACATATAGAAACTGTATGCTTATTTAAACGATCATAGATTTTCCTTAAATGCAATAAAGGGGGGATTGTATGCTTGGAAAAATGTATCGTCTTTTGATTGCGTGTCTGGCCGCTGTTCCAATACAGCTTTATGTCATGCCTGTTCTTTTACAATATGTATATATGCCTTCTTCTTATGGGCAGATCATTATGTATATCATGATTGCAATCGTTATTTATGAATTTTTGGTTACTTATAAAAAATGGAAGAAATGGGATTGGCATATTCTAACGGGAATTTACTATATAACGCTGATTTATATTTTGTTCGCAAGACCGGATATGGGATATTCTTTATATGAATTGGATCCTTATCAATTGGTCAATAGTATTCGATATGGCTCATATGATGAATGGATCATAGCTCTATTTAATATTTTGATCTTCATTCCGATGCCGGTCATGAATCATTATTATTTAAAAAAAGATTTAAAGGTCATATTCTCTTGTGTTTCCATTGGATTTTTGATTGAACTGATACAGGCCATATCAAGAAGGGGTGTTTTTGATATTGGTGATATCATCTTATATGGCGTTGGTATCTTAATTGGGTATATCATCGAAAAGAGATTATGAAAATTCAAGAAAGTTTATGATATTGGGATAGAAATAGAAGAGAATTTTTGTAAGAATCTACTTCTCCAAATTATAAAATATGTGTAAACCTACATGCAGATATCACACGATTATGATAATTACATAACTAAAAATAAGTAACAGTATTTAAAATAGAAAACAAAACTAGTTATGGTTGTTAATAATGGTAGAAAAGATGAAAAAGCTTTAGAAAATGTAGATAATATGGGTTTTGATCTTGTGATGATGTTTAGTGCAATTGGTCATGTATGTGATCTACATGTATTTGTTGTAGGTGGAGGAGCCATAAAAGGCAAGGGTGAATTCTTTAATATGATGGAGAAGTATTATCGTGATATGATTCATGTGGGAATGTAACCAGTTGTATTAAAGGAAGCAAAATAAACTAGTATCATTGGTGCGGCTAGGTTGCCAATGACAAAAATTGCGTAATCATTGACCTCTTTTACAGAGGTCTTTTTTCTACAATTAACATAAAATTTACATTCACATTCATTAGAAGAATTATAATAATATGGGGGTTTGAGTATGATACATGGAATCATTGATATCGGATCAAATACGATTCGATTAAATGTATATCAAATTGATGAAAATCAAGATTTTGAAATCTTATTTTCCAAAAAGGAAGCAGTCGGAATCGTTTCGTACGTTAAAAAGCGCATTATGTCTGAAGAGGGCATTTTAAAATTGGAGCAGTGTTTAATGCGTTTTAAAGATATGATGCAGGCTTTAAATATTGGCTCCTTTTCAGCATTTGCGACAGCTTCTTTACGTAATATAGATAACACGCAGGAAGTTTTAGATAGAGTCCAAAACGATTGCGATATCAAAATTGATCTTCTTTCTGGTGCCCAGGAAGGAAGATTGAGTTTTAAAGGCGCTATTCACGGGTTAGCCCATGATAATGGTATCTATGTTGATACTGGTGGAGGTAGTAGTGAAATCATTTTATATGATCATAATCAGATTGGGTATGTTGCCAGTCTTCCGATTGGATCTTTAAACATGTTCAACAAATATGTAAAAGCCATCCTTCCTAAGGCAAAGGAAGTTAAATTGATGAAAGAACGTGTTATTAAAGAATTAAAAGATGCTCAAAAAGATAAAGGAGATTTTCGCTGTCGATATCTTGCGGTAACTGGTGGCAGTATGCGAGCTTTACGCTCTGTGCTAGTGAGCTTGAAATGGATTGCAAAAGATTGTTATGAGTTTGACAGTAATCTATTAAAAGAACTTACAAAACATCTATTAGAAGATGAAGAACGTTGTGCTCATTTGTTTTTGAAAGTAAAACCAGATAGGATTCACACGCTTTTTTGTGGATTGGTGATTATTGATACGATTGCGCAATATACACAAGCCGAAAAAATTCAAGTATCAATGAATGGAGTTCGAGAAGGTTATTTGATTGAGAGAGTTATAGGAGAACAGAATGCATAAAAAATATCCGTTTACCCAGAATCGTGAACTATCTTGGCTGCGTTTTAACGAAAGAGTCTTAGAAGAAGCAGCAGATCCAAGAGTTCCCTTATTGGAAAGATTAAAATTTATAGCTATCTTTACCAACAATCTAGATGAATTTTACATGATTCGATGCGGTAGTTTATATGATTTATCTTTGATTGATAAAGATGATATTGATAAACGCAGCGGCATGACACCGGATGAACAGTTAGATGCAATCTATGAGATGAGTGATAAGCTATATGTACTGAAAGATGAAACGTATAAAGATATCAATCGCACTTTACGATCTTTGCAGATGTCTTGTCTTTCATTTAAAGATCTATCTAAAAAACAGTTAAAATATGTAACACAGTATTTTGATACAAAGATTTTTCCTTTATTGTCACCACAGATCATAGATGCAAGACATCCTTTTCCACATTTAATAAATAAAGGACTGTATGTCATCGTTGAATTGGAACAAGGATATGGAATCATCAGTGTACCAAATTTCATTGATCGTGTTTTATATGTACCTGATACAGAACATTGTTATCTGTTATCAGAACAAATTATCTGCCACTTTGCCCAAAAACTTTTTAATGAAAAAGTGTTGTTTAAAACAGTGATACGTGTTACACGAAATGCAGATATCAATTTAGATGATAAAGCTATTGATGACGATGAAGATTATCGTCAATCTATGAAAAAAATATTAAAGTCCAGAAGTCGATTATCTCCGATACGTTTAGAGTTTTACAAAGAATGCAAGGAAGAAATATGTGAGTATCTATGTGATCATTTAAATCTAAAACGCAAACAAGTGTTTATATCAAAGACACCATTGGAAATGGATCATGTGTATTCTGTTATTGATACAGCTTCTTTATCGTTAAAAACACCTTTATCTTATGAAGATTTCAATGCCCAGCCATCCATTGATCTAGATAGTAAGAAACCGTTAATTCCACAAATCATCGATCATGATGCTTTATTGTTCTATCCATATCAGGATGTGGGGGTGTTTCTGGATTTATTAAAACAGGCTAGTACTGATCCAAATGTTGTTTCAATCAAAATTACGATTTATCGACTTGCGAAACATTCAAAGATCTTAAGATATTTATGTCGAGCTGCAGAGAACGGTAAAGAAGTAACGGTCTTGATGGAACTTCGTGCTCGTTTTGATGAGCAGAACAATATTAATGCAGCAGAAATCTTAGAGGATGCCGGCTGTCGAATTTTATATGGTTTTGAAAACTACAAAGTACATTCTAAGGTTTGTTTGATTACGTATAAAACAAGAAATACGATCAAGTATATCACTCAAATTGGAACAGGGAACTACAATGAAAAAACAAGCCATATGTATACGGATATTTCGTACATAACCGCAAAAGAGAGTATCGGTAAAGATGCAGTTGCTTTCTTTCAAAATATGGCAACCTCGAATTTAAATGGATCTTATCAACATTTATTGGTAGCTCCAGCGAATCTAAAACAGGAAGTTCTATCGAATATAGATCTTTTGATCGAAAATGCCAAGGCAGGTAAGGCAGCTTCTATCAAAATCAAGATGAATTCATTAACGGATATGGATATCATGAAACATCTTGTTGAAGCCAGTCAAGCAGGAGTAAAGATTACTATGGTCATTCGTGGCATTTGTTGTTTATTGCCGGAGCTTGAAGGGTATACGGATAATATTTGGATCATTAGTATTGTTGGACGTTTTTTGGAACACTCTCGAATTTACTGCTTTGAAACACAGGGGGTTAGCAAGGTATATATATCCAGCGCTGATTTCATGACAAGAAATACCGAAAAGCGTGTTGAAGTGGCTTGTCCAATTTATGATGAACGATTAAAAAAACGTATATTAGATTACTTTGACGATATTTTAAAAGATAATGTAAAAGCAAGATATCTAAAATCAAATGGACAATATATACGCACGGATTCCTCTCGTGATCCTTATGATTCTCAAAAAATGAATATGGAAAAAGCAATCGAACTTGTTTCTAAAAATGAGGAAAAAGCGGAAAATAGGTTATTTGATATATTAAATCAGTTGAAGCAATCAATCTTTAAAAAATAGGTCCTCCTCTATGAAAAGTAGAAAAAAAACTAGAAATAAAGTACAATAGAGAAATCATGGAGGTATTTATGAAAAAAGAAAAGAATTTAACGAAGATTTTATATGCATTTGTTGTTTTATCCTTGGTTTATACTGGATATACATTATTTTCAACATATTCAGCACTTTCAACGTATATAGCTGCTGGAACAATCACAACAGCTCAGATCATTGAAACTTTAATTTCTTATTGTTTTAATCCGGTTATGTTAACAGTGATCCTTTATGCTCTTGCCTGTATGAATGAAACTTTGATCAAATTATTGTTACGTAATGAAGAATCAAAAGAAGAAAATAAAGAAGTATCAGATCAAAAAGTTGAAGAGGATGAAACAGATACGATCGAATCAAAAGAAATTGTTGATAAAACAAACGAAGACCAGGCCAAAAAATAGCCTGGTCTTTTTAAAGGAGTTTTTCTAAAATTTGAACAGCATTTGTGGCCGCTCCTTTGCGTATTTGATCACCGCAGCAAAATAAAGATAAAGAGCGATTCAAAGGATCAGAAATATCTTTACGAATACGGCCTACGTAGACAAGATCTTGATCTGTTGTTTCTAAAGGCATTGGATATTGTTTGTTTAAAGGATCATCTTTTAATAGAACACCTTGTGCTGACGATAAAAGTTCTTTAGCTTTGGCAACATCAATTTCTTTTTCACATTCAATTGTAATGCTTTCAGAATGACTTCTTAAGATAGGAACACGAACGCAAGTACAGTTTACCAAGAGCTTATCGTCGTGTAAAATCTTTCTAGATTCATTTTGTAATTTCCATTCTTCTTTTGAAATTCCCAGATCATCAAAGTCTCCAATTTGAGGGATTAAGTTATAGGCAATAGGATATGGGAATGCATTACAAGGTGCATTAGGATCTTTTAGTTGATTTTTTAGATCTTGAATGCCTTTTACTCCCGCACCACTAACAGCCTGAAATGTTGTGACGATCATTCGTTTGATCTTGAATTCTTTATGCAGGGCATTTAATGCGACCAGGGCAATGATTGTCGCACAGTTTGGATTGGCAATGATACCTTTGTTTTTGGTGATATCCTCTGGATTGATTTCAGGGATAACTAGAGGGACATCTTGATCTAAGCGAAAGGCACTTGAATTATCGACGATGACCACATTGTTTTCTAACGCCCAGGGAATCCACATTTTGGTGATATCATTTTCAGTGGCACCAAGAGCAAAGTCAACGTCTTTAAAACTGTCTGCATTCAATTCTTCACAAACAATTTCTTGATTAAAGAATTTGAATTTTTTCCCTTTGGAGCGAGCACTTGCCAAAAGTTTTAAATTGCATTGAATATTTCTTTCTTCAAGGCATTTTAACATTTGTTGCCCTACAGCACCCGTTGCGCCTACAATTGCGATTGTCTTCATGATTGTTTCTCCTTTGTGACAAATGTGTCATAGATAACTTGTATCGTTTTTTCAAAATCTTTTTTCTTTACACCAACAGTGATGTTGATTTCATCACTACCTTGGGCAATCATCACAATGTTGATGTTGTTAGCTCCTAACGAACCAAATAGTTTACCACTAGTACCTGGCTTGTCAGACATATTTTTACCCACGGTTGAGATTAATGAAATGTCTTCCTGTGTTTTGATTTCATCTGGTTTTAATTCTGTTTTGATACGAGCAAGGATTTCATATAGAGAGTTTTCGATATCGTTTTTAGAGACAACTATACTAAAGGAGTCAATTCCACTAGGAATATGTTCTACGCTTATATGATAAGCTTCAAGGATTGATAGAACTTTTCGGATAAATCCCACTTCATTTGACATATGTTTTTTATAAATGTAAATACTTAAGAAATCAGTCTTTCCGGCAATTCCTGTAATAGCATAAGGGTTGACGTAATTGTTATGTTCCTGAATGATCGTTCCTGCATCTTGTGGTCGATTTGTATTCAAGATATGAATTGGTATATTTGCTTCCTTAACAGGGAATATGGCTTCTTCATGCAAAACGCTGGCTCCCATATAGCTTAACTCTCTAAGTTCTGAGTAAGTGATGTGTGTAATTTGTTCTGGATCTTTTACGATTCTTGGATCTGCCATCAAGAATCCAGAGACATCGGTCCAGTTCTCATAGACATCTGCATTTAAACATCGAGCTAATATAGCTCCGGTAATATCTCCACCACCTCTAGGAAAGATCTGGATCTGTCCATTGGAACTGCCCCCATAGAAACCAGGAAAAACGAAATTTTTAAATTGAGCACATTTTGCGCTAAGTTTATTTGTTGTTGCCTGCCAGTCAATGGTTTTGTCTAATCGAAAACGAATGATATCTTTGGCATCAACAAATCCATAGCCTAAATATTCTGCCATTAATTTGGCACAGAAGTATTCTCCTCGTGAAACGATTTCGGCTTGATTCATTTGATTTAAGTTGGTATAAAAACGATCTAACTCTTTTTCAATAGGTTGTTTTAAACCAAGTTCATTCTTTATTTCCAAGAAACGATCTTTAATCAAATTAAACACATTTGAGGCATCTACGTGATATTGACGATGTGCATCTAATAAATAGAGCAGGTCTGTAATCTTATTGTCATTTCCATTTCTTTTTCCTGGAGCACTTACTACGACGTATTTTCGTGCAGGATCTGACATAACAATCTCTTTAACTTTTTTAAACTGAGAAGCACTGGCTACACTGCTTCCACCAAATTTTGTGATCTTTAACATAAGCTTATCTCCATATTGCAATCATTGCATCTATATCTTGCTTTTTGATTTCTTGAATGATTGACTGATCCATTTGTTCGATCCAATAATAAGAACCTTCTTTTTTTGTATAGTTGATTGTCAGCTCTTTATTTGAACGAATGATCCAGTTTTCTTTGATCAGTGTTTCATCATATGTGTACGTATTGGTTAATGTAATCGTACGTTCTTTGTTTTCTAATGTATCTATTGCGTTTTGCATCATAGCTTGAGCTGTGGCTAATTGACCAGCCCCTTGCCCTAAATAGCCAAGTGTTTCAAAGCTTTGTGCATGGATCGTTTGCGCATTATAATTGTTTTCAACATTAGCTAAGAAAGTTCCGTTATCTAAAAACGCCGGTGCAATAATCGTACAAACTTTTTCATCTTTACAAACTGAAATTGCTAAATGGCGAATGATCTTCCCATTTTTCTTTGCCAGAGAGATATCCTCATTTGAAATTTTAGAAATACCAATAGGTTTCGGCAGTTCTAACTTTTTAGTTTTATAAGCTAACATATTGGATATAATAGCTTTATAGCAAACATCAATTCCTTCTACGTCATTTGTTGGATCTTTTTCCGCATAGCCAAGTTTCTGAGCATTTTTTAAAGCAACTTCATAATTAAGGGCATTTTTGGCCATTTGATCTAGAATATAGTTGCTGGTTCCATTAAAGATTCCTTCATATCTTTGAATTGGTTCCAAACGCTGTAGTTTTAATAGAGCATCTAAAAAAGGAATTCCTCCGGCAACACAAGCTTCAATTTGAATGGTCGTATCATTTTCTTTAGCCAGATTTAAATAATCTTCCAAATAGGTTGCGATAACAGCTTTATTGGATGTGATTACATGTTTTTTCGCTTTTAAAGCTTTACGAATCAATGTATTAGCTGGTTCAAGACCATTCATACATTCCATGACGATATCAATGGATGGATCTTCAACGATATGTTCATCGTTTGAAAAACGGGGAAGATCTTCCTTTTCTTTTCGTACATATATATATTGAATATTAAGGTTATTGGTTAATTTACAAAGTTTTTCAACACCTTTTCCAACAACACCGTATCCGCATAAAGTAATGTTCATTTTGTCCTCCTTATGTGTTTTTTTAAAAAACACTTGTTTTTAAATTGTGAACATTGTATCATATGAGATATAGTTTTTCAAGGAGGGATTCCCATGAACAATTTCTATGTTTCAACACGAGATAAACAGGTTCATCTAACATCAAAAGAAGCTATTTTAAAAGGAATCAGTGATGATGGTGGTTTGTTTGTCTGGCCAGAATTAGCTGAAGTAAAAATTGATTTAAATATAGTATGCAAAAATAATTATAAAGAAAATGCTGTTTACATTTTAAGTAAACTTCTGCATGATTTTACAAAAGAAGAATTAGAACAATGTGTAAATAATGCGTATACAGATACTTTTTCCTCTAAAGATATTACCCCAGTTCGTAAAGTAGGGGATATTTATGTTCTGGAATTGTTTCATGGCCCAACAAGCGCTTTTAAGGATGTTGCTTTGACTTTATTGCCACAGCTTATGTCAATAGCTCTTGAAAAAACAGATCAGAAAGCTTTGATCTTGACCGCTACAAGTGGTGATACTGGAAAAGCAGCATTAAATGGATTTAAAGATGTAAAAAATATTGGAATTGAAGTTTTTTATCCAGATAAAAAAGTGAGCCAGATGCAATATCGCCAAATGGCAAGCCAGACGGGTAACAATTTGAAAGTATTGGCAATCAAAGGAAATTTTGACGATGCCCAAAGTAAAGTCAAAGAATTGTTTTTGGATAAAGATCTAAATGAATTTGCTGCAGAACATAATGTCATGTTAACGAGTGCAAATTCGATTAATATAGGACGACTTGTTCCTCAGATCGTTTATTATTTTGAAAGTTATAAATATCTTGTGAATAGGGATGTCATTAAAATGAATGATCCAGTTTGTTTTAGTGTTCCTACGGGAAATTTTGGAGATGTTTTAGCTGGGTATTATGCGTATTTAATGGGATTGCCAGTAAAAAAATTCTATGTAGCTAGCAATGCCAATCATGTTTTGACAGATTTTTTAACAACAGGAGTCTACGATCGTAACCGCGATTTTATTCAGACGATTTCTCCAAGTATGGATATCTTGATTTCATCCAATCTAGAAAGATTGTTGTATTATATATCAAATCAAGATACAGAATTCGTTAAACAATGTATGGATGATCTTAAACAAAAAGGAAAATATCACATTCCAGCACAGATGTTGGAAAAAATACAATCTTTATTTGGCTGTGGTTATATTGATGACAAAGTCACAAAACAAGTCATAAAAGAAACTTATGATTCCGAGCGTGTGATCTTAGATCCACATTCTGCCATTGCGTATAAGGTTGCCAAAGATGCATGTGAAGATGTGATCGTTTCTTTAGCAACAGCTTCACCTTATAAATTTCCTCAGGATGTATTAGAAGCCTTAGGTATAGAAAGTACTTCTGAATTTGGCGCAATGAATAAACTTGCAGAAATTTGCAGCGATCCAATTCCTGGAAATCTAGCGGCTTTACAAACATCTAAAATCATTCATAAAGATGTGATTTCTGTCAAAGAGATGGAAGAAATAGTTAAAGATATGGTGGAGAAGTTAGTATGATTTGTGTAAAGGTACCGGCAACAAGTGCAAATTGTTGTGTTGGGTTTGATACTTTAGGAATGGCTTTGGATTGGTTTGCGACATTTTACTTTGAACCAAATCCAAAGTTCGTAATTGAAGGCTGTCCAGATGAATTTAAAAATGAAGACAATCTAGTGATCGTAGGATTTAAAAAGACTTGTGATTATATGAAAGTAGCGATGCCAACTTTTAAATTAAAGATCGATACAGAAATACCTTCATCACGAGGACTTGGTTCGAGTTCAACTTGTATCGTTGCAGGTATCATGGCAGCTGATGCATGGTTTCATGGTCAATTAAATAAGATGGAGATGCTAAAGATTGCAACCGAGATTGAAGGCCATCCAGATAATGTCGCACCGGCAATATTTGGACAGGCATGCACTAGCTTCATGGACAATGGAAATGTTCGTATGATGATGATTCCTTGTCAAAATTTTAAAGGCCTGGCTATGATTCCGGATTATCCAATTCAAACATCTGAAGCTAGAAAGGTTTTGCCTCAGACAATCGATTATAAAGATGCTGTTAAACAAGTTGGTTATGCATTAAGTTTTGTGCAATGTTTGTCCAGTGGGAATGAATTGGTCTTTCCTAAGACATGCCATGATTTTCTTCATGAACCATATCGTGGTAAACTCATCAAGGAATATGCTGAAATTCAAAGCTATTGTAAGAGTATTGATCTGGCAATGTGGATTTCGGGCAGTGGCAGTACGATGCTGGCCATGAGTTTAGATGATAAAAAGCTGGACATGTTACAAGAATGGATTGTAAAATACTATAGTATGTCTTGTAAAAAGGTATCGATTTCTACGAAAGGAGCATATGTAGAATATGAGTAAGTTCTTTGTTGTTTCAAGTGATATTTTACCCGAGGTTCTTGAAAAAGTCATAGAGGCAAGAACGTTACTGATATCAGGTAAAGCAAAACGCATCTCAGAAGCAGTTAAGGAAGTAGGAATTTCACGAGGAACTTTCTATAAATATAAAGATGCGGTATTTTCGTTTGATCAGGATCAATCACGTCGTAATGCTGTTGTTTCTATGGTCATTAAAAATGAAAAGGGAGCTTTGTCGAAAGTCTTGTCTTTAGTATCGGTAAAACAGGTCAATGTTCTAGCAATCAATCAAACAATTCCAATTAATGGTATTCATAACTTATCACTGACTTTAGATATAACAGATCTAGAAATCAGTATTCAAGCTTTGTTGAAATTAATGGAAGCTATGCCGATGGTTGATAAGGCAGAATTGGTTGCGGTTGAATAATGAAATCATTCATTTCTTTTATTTGGGGTCTAATGTTTATTGTATGTGCTGCCGTTTTCAGTATTCATTCAATCGCGTTGGATCCTGATTTTTATACAACTCGTTATGAACAAATGAAATTGGCTAGTGATTTGAATGTTTCCAATCAAGATCTCAATAACAGTATTGAAGTCTTATTGGATTATATTCAAGATGAAAGACCGGATATGGACATTACGATAACTCGCAATGGACAAACTGTTGAAGCGTTTAACACAAAAGAAAAGACGCATATGGTAGATGTTAAAGCGTTATATCAAAATGCGATTACTGTAGGTATCGTTTGTTTTGTTTTTATGATTGGAATCCTCGTTTATTTTTTTGTAAAAGAAAAGAAGCTCATGATCAGTTATCTTAGCAAAGGGTTGATTCAAGCTTCAATATGTTTAGGAATTGTATTGTTATTCTTTGGCATGTGGATTGCATATGATTTTACTGGTTTTTGGACTTGGTTTCATACTGTGTTCTTCTCTAATGATTTATGGTTGTTAGATCCACACACTGATTTTATGATTTG
The DNA here is from genome assembly GCA_946408025.1 of uncultured Faecalitalea sp. Classification (GTDB taxonomy): domain Bacteria; phylum Bacillota_I; class Bacilli_A; order Erysipelotrichales; family Erysipelotrichaceae; genus Faecalitalea. The sequence continues at coordinate 5,934 of CAMJQJ010000030.1, read as the reverse complement.
CATGTTGCCTGAAATTATCTTCAATCAGCTTGTTATTAGTATTATCATCGAATTTGTTTTGATAATCGCAATTGCATTAGCGTTTTCAATATATTATCAATTTAAAAAGGCACCAATAGGATTTGATCGAAAATGAATTTAATATTAGCTTCTAAATCGCCAAGAAGAAAAGAGATTCTTTCTAAATTAGGCTATACGTTTTGTGTGATTCCGGCTTTAAAAGATGAAGTTTTTAAAGATCAGGATATTGATGCAGCTTTGAAGAATGTAGCTCTTTCAAAAGTAAAAGAAGTTTTTGAAAAACACAGCAATGATTGTATCATTGGTGCCGATACGATCGTTTTTTATGATGGGCAAATTCTTCAAAAACCGGCTTCGAAAAAAGAAGCTTATAAAACCTTGGAAATGCTGTCTGGCAAAGTTCATGAAGTCAAAACAGCGGTAGCTTTATGTAGTCCAAATCATGAAGTGGTTGATGTCGTCACAACAAAAGTCTATTTTAAAGAGCTAAGTGATGATATGATCAACGACTATGTAAATAAAGGAACTTGTATGGACAAGGCGGGTTCTTATGGAATTCAGGAAGTGGATTTTGTAGAGCGAATTGAAGGTTCTTATTCCAATGTTGTAGGATTTCCAGAATACAAAGTACAAGAATTTTTAGAAAAAGAAAAAGACCACTTGGGTCTTTAGAATAGTTCAATTTGATAACTGAATTTTGTTTCTTCACCAGGTTTTAAGATCATCGTACCTTCACGATGGTAGAAATCTGGTGTTTCTTTTTCAAAATCACTGTGTCCATACCATGGTTCAATGCAAATGAAGTTGCTTGGTGTAGGATGTGTCCAAAGAGCAAGGTATGGGAATCCGGCAAAACGAACACGTAGACGAGGTTCATTTTGATGGCATAATGTTACATAGGAACTCTTATAGTCTTTGTATACCAATGTAGCATAATGGTTAATGTCTTCACGAGATAGTTTCCATGAATTTAGTTGAACCTTCTTTTCTTTGATGTTTTCGTTAAAGCTAGGGTCAAAGACAAGTTGTGTGGCTTCTTCATTCAATTCATAATCGATTGAATAGTCTTCAAATTTTTCATTCTTGTATTGCGGAACTCTAAAAGCAGGATGGAGTCCAAATGAATATGGCATGTCTTCTTTTGAAGTGTTTTTGATCGTGTAGTCGATATGTAAAATCTTGCCTTCAAGAGAATAAGCGATTTCAAACACGAAATCAAAAGGATACTGTTTTAAAGTTTCTTCATCAGAACAGAATGTAAAGATCAATTTGTCTTCAAGTTGTTCACCTTTAAATGTAGCATAACGCGCAAGACCATGATTTTTCATCGTATATTGTTTTCCATGAATTTCATAATACTTTGAATATGTACTACCAATGATAGGGAAAAGACTTGGGTTTCTACCAGACCAGCCTTCGTCTCCTTGATACATGATTTCTACATTATGTGTCTTATCGAAAAAAGAAGTAATTTCTGCAGCTTCTGGTGTTACTTCCAGATGACAAAACTCATTTTCTAATTCATATGGCATATTTTAGACCTCCTTTACCAGCTTTTCTTTAACTAGATATGTATATATACCATCTTCATCGACCGAATCAGTAACATGATCGGCGATTTCTTTTACTTTGTCACAACCGTTTTTCATCGCGATTCCAATGTCCGCTTGTTTGATCATTTCAATATCATTTTCTCCATCACCGAAGCAGACGATACGATCAAGTCCATAATGGTGTTTAAGTTTTTGAATCGCAGTTGCCTTATCTATCTTATCGGCTCTGATTTCAATACATTCTGGATAAAATACAATGCCACAATCATGTGCTATTTGACAAATTTCTTCTTTTTGATCATTTGTCTCATAACAAATTAGCACATTATAAGCTATATCATTTTCATAAAGCTTATGATTTGGCGCATTTAAATACAAAGAAAATTCTAATTCATAAAAAGATTGTTTGACTTTGGTGCCAAAATAATTACCATCTTTTGTACTATATCTATAAAGAAGATCATTGTTAAGACAATATGTTTCGATTTTCTTCATCAAAGCAGGTGGGATAGGAGTATCTTCAATGATTTGATTCTTTGCGTCTAAGATGAGTGCTCCACCATCTAAAATCTTGGCGTCAAAAGGGAAATTATACATTTCCCGCGGCAAGTGATCGAGTTCTCTTAAGCAACGGCTAGTTGCTAAAAAGAGCATATCTTTTTGATCCTTTAATTGATATAGGGCTTGAAATGTTTTATGTGAAATCGTATGGAAGGCGTTGTTATAGAGTGTGCCATCCATATCAAAAAAATATCCTGTTTTCATGTTCTTATTGTATCAAATATAGATCTTAATTACTATGATCTTTTCGGTATTGAAGGGGAGAGATACCTACAGATTTTTTGAATACCTGAGCAAAATAAGATTGGCTTGTAAATCCGACAATATAAGAAATTTCAGAAATCTGTAAATTAGTCGTAGACAAGAGAATCTTAGCTTCGTGTATTCTTTTTTGGATCATATAACTAATAGGAGAAATACCTTTGTATTGTTTAAAGGCATGAACAATGTGGTATTTATTTAAAAATGTGAGTTCACTTAATTTGTCTAATGTGATATCCTCTTTAAAGTGTGCGTCAATATATTTTTCGATAAAGACACAATCTTTATTCGCTTTATTGACAGGGGAGACTTCCAACTTAATTTGAGCGCGACGCATTAAATTGATGATCAAGACTTCCAAAAGGTTTTGACAAAGTGATTGATATTCAACATCTTTTGTCTTTACCTCAAGTAACATCGTTCTTAAGTAGAATAAGACCTCGTGTTTATATTCATAATAGTTTGCGATACTGCAGCCTTGTTCTTCATCCTGTTCTTTAGAAAAAAATGTAATCCCTTCGATTCCCATAACGATATATTCAAAATTGACATTTTCAATACCTCGTTCGGTATGTGAAACCAGCGGATTCACGATGACTAGATCATCTTCTTTTACTGGATAGGTTTTGTTGTCTAGACTAAAAAGACCATGACCTTTTGTTACATAAAAGATTTCGGTACATAAGTGTGTATGTAAAGTAGAATTCCACTCATGGTCGAAACTAGATTCAGTAATGTACAAAAGCTTTGGCCTTGTTTTATCAAAAATTAGTTGTTCAAGTTGAAATCGATGTGTGCTCATAATAAATCCCTTTTCTATATAATTATATATTGTTTTCTTTGATTTATCAATTTTGTTTAGAACAAACAAAATCGCAATATATATAAAATAAACAACTATATAATTATGATAAAGCGCTTACAAATTCGATATACTGAATTTGTCAAAAAAATTCATACGAATTTATAGGAGGTAGAGTATGAAAAAAATTATAACTGCTGGACTATCATTTGCGATGGCAGCATCTATGTTGGCAGGATGCTCAAGCGCACCAGCTGAAGATGCAGATTCTGGAGATAAACGAGTTCTTAAATTCGATTCATTCTCTGGGGGAAATGGAGAAGAAGTATTTACAAAATTGGCTGAAGCTTTCGAAGCTGCTAACCCAGATGTAGATGTTCAACTTCGTTTCGAAAAAGAATTGCCTGATGTATTGAACAAAGAAAATGCACAAGGTGAATATTCAGATGTTGTTTATTACAACTTAGGACAACCTTCTGGATACACAGAAACTCAGTTAAACACAAATGAAGTATTGGATATTTCCGACGTTATCGAAAATATTAATATCGATGAAAACTATAAGAATAGTAATATCGTTCAGTACTATGGTGATGGAAAATCTTACTTGTTGCCATTAAAGACAACTCCAGCTGGATTCTTTTATAACACAGAATTGATCGGAGAAGGAAAGAAATATGAACTTCCTACAACTTGGGATGAATTCTGGGCATTAGGTGATCAGGCTAGAGAAGATGGAATTGCATTGTTCACTTATCCAACAAATGGTTACTTCGATAATACATTAAATGCATTATTGAAAGAAACTGGTGGAGAAGAATTATTGACAAGTGTATTGAACTATGATAAAAATGCATGGAATTCTGATGCAGCTAAACAGGCAATTGATATCATTAGTAAATTAGTAAGCCCTGATTACTTGTATGCTGATACAGTATCTAATGCAAACGCTAAAGATGGTTTCACAATGAACCAGCAGGCAGTAATTGATGGAAAAGCATTGTTTATGCCAAATGGTGACTGGGTAGTTAACGAAATGGCTGATACTACTCCTGAAGACTTCCATTGGGGACTTCTTCCTTTACCAGCTCTTGAAGAAGGTGGAGAACGTTTCGTTGGTTCTATGACTGAACAAGTTTGGATCCCTGCTCAGGCTAAAAACGTTGATGATGCAAAAGCATTCTTAGAATTTATCTATTCTGATGAAGGTGTACAGATCATGGCTGAAGGTGGAAACATCGTTCCAACAGCAAACATGACAGAAACAATTGCTGCAATGGAAGATGGATATACAAAAGAATTCTTCTCTGTATATGATGAAGCTTCTGCTGCTCTAGGTGCATTTGCTCCATATAACACAGATAATTTACCTGATTTTGACCGTGCGGCTACAGTGTTCGGTTCAATCGATTCTTTAGCTACTGGTGAAATGACAGCTGATGAATATCAGAGCACATTGGCTGATGCTTGGGTAAAACTTTCTGAGAACAAAACAATTGCAGAATAATTAAACATTAAAATAGTTACAAATCGAAGCGATGAGCAAATTATTGCTCGTCGCTTTTTAAAGATTGGAGGTAAATTATGAATAAAAAGAAAGCACAAAGTCGTTTCGTATTTGCTTGTCTAGCACCGGCAGTTATCTTAGTATTCATTTTTATGGTCATTCCGACGATTGATGTATTTAAGACAGCATTCTTTAAAAAGAGCAATTTTGTCAGTGAAGCAACATTTGCCGGATTCTTTAACTTCAAAGTTCTTTTTAACGATATGCGATTTATCGAGGCTATGCAAAATACAATTCTTTATGTCGTATTGATCACGATCATAACATTGATATTGGCGGTTTTATTTGCAACCTTGTTAACACGTGAAAATTTTATTGGAAAGAATTTCTTCCGTGTTATTTTCTATATTCCAAATATTTTGAGTATTGTTGTTATTGCAGGTATCTTTTCAGCTATCTATCAGCCTACAAATGGTATCTTGAATACATTCCTTGGTATGATTGGACTTGATTTCTTGCAGCAACAATGGATGGGTAATCCGGATATTATTAACTATTCAATTATTGCAGCTTTGATTTGGCAGGCGATTGGTTATTATATGGTTATGTATATGTCAAGTATGACAAGTATTCCAGAAAACCTATATGAAGCAGCAAGCCTTGAAGGAGCAGGTAAAGTAAAACAGTTCTTTATGATTACTTTACCATTGATTTGGGATAATATTCGTACTACTTTAACATTCTTCGTTATTTCTACGATCAACTTATCATTCATGTTTGTACAGTTGACAAGTGAAGGTAATTTAGGTAGTGAAGTTGCCTTGAACTATATGTACAACAATGCATTTGCCGGTAAATATGGATTCGGTATGGCAATTGGTGTATGTATCTTCGTCTTCTCATTTGCTTTGTCAGCTATCATAAATAAGGTAACTGAACGTGAAGTTCTACAGTACTAGGAGGTTGGTTTATGAAAAAAAGTAATTTTCCTATATATAAGATCTTTGTTTATGTAGCCTTGATCACATTGGCTATTTCAATCATTGTACCAATCGCATGGGTATTCTTGGCATCTTTGAAATCACAGTTGGAACTGGTTAGTGGAAATCCTTTTGATCTTCCTGCACAGATGTTATGGTCTAACTTTGCCGATGCCTTTGTAAAGGCAAGAATGGGTGATTACTAGATCGGAAGAGCGTCGTGTAGGGAAAGAGTGTAGATCTCGGTGG
>CAMJQJ010000029.1 GCA_946408025.1 uncultured Faecalitalea sp. | reverse complement strand
GAGATGTGGACGTATATATCATTCCAGATACGGAGGATTTATCCCCAGCTCCTAAAAAAAGAGAGCATATAGATATCACGGCCTTAAAAAAAGATGGATTAAAAAGTCTTACTATTTTATTTGTTGTTACTCTAATTTCATTTTTTTTCATAAAAATAGGGGTTGATGATTCTAGTATACCGATGTTGTATATTCTTGGTGTGATGTTAGTTTCATTAATGACTCAAGGAAGGGTATATTCTTTTGTTTCATCTTTTTTGGTGGTTTTAATTTATAATTATTTATTTATTGATCCGTTGTATACAGTTAAAGTATATTCTAATGAATATTTAATTGCGTTTTTTGTGATGTTTGTTGTTGCTTTGATAACAGGAACTTTATCTAATAGATTGCAGGAATATACTATGCAATCAACACGAAATGCATACAGAACTAAAATATTATTTGATACCAATCAATTTCTGCAAAGTTCTTCTTCGAATCAGGAAATAATTGCAGTTATGGCTAAACAAATACAAAAACTTTTATCAAAAAGTGTAATAGTATATGTTAAAGATGAAGGAGTTCTTAAAAGCACGTATACATTTATGATAAATGGAGAGTCAGAAGATTTGTATTTAAATGATCGTGAGTTTGAAGTTGCTAAGTGGGTTTGTGAACATAATAAACAAGCTGGGGCATTTTCTTCGCGCTATAAAAATTCATTATGTCTATATCTTTCAATCAGGATCAATCAAAAAAGCTATGGTGTGGTAGGAATTCCGATGAGTGAACCTATTGAGCCCTTTGAAAATAGTATTTTATTATCAATTCTTGGAGAAAGTGCTTTAGCAATGGAAAGTTTTCAGAATAGAAAGGAAAAAGAAGCTTCACTTATACTAGCAGAGAATGAGAGAACTAGAGCCAATATGCTCCGCTCTATCTCGCATGATTTAAGGACGCCATTAACTTCTATATCAGGGTATGCTAGTAATTTAATTTCGAATGAAGCGTATTTTGATGAGGAAACAAAGCGACAAATTTATACTGATATTTATGATGAGTCATGGTGGTTAATTAATTTAGTTGAAAACCTACTCTCCGTAACTAAAATTGAAGATGGAAAAATGAATTTAAATTATTCATATGAGTTGCTTGATGAGATCATAGAAGAAGCACTCAAACATGTAAATAGAAGTATAAAAGATCACAGTATTTCTGTACAGAATAGTGAAGACTTGCTTTTAGTAAAGGTAGATCCAAAATTAATGGTTCAAGTTTTTGTGAATTTAATTGATAATGCAATAAAATACACGCCTAAAGGTTCACATATTGACATCATAATTTCTAAAGAGGATAATCTTGTAAACATAAAGGTGCAAGATGATGGGCCGGGCATTTCAGATGAGGATAAAGCTCATATTTTTGAGATGTATTATCAAAAATCTAATTCATTAGCTGATTCTAAAAGATCTATGGGTTTAGGTTTAGCTTTGTGCCGTTCTATTATTAATGCTCATGGGCATCAAATTGAAGTTAAAGATAATTATCCTTGCGGTACAATTTTTGAATTTACATTGTCATCAAAGGAGGTGTTATTTGATGCAAAATAATCTAATATTGGTCGTAGAAGATGATAAATCAGTACGAAATTTAATAATTACAACTCTGAAAACAAAATCATATCCTTATGTGAGTTCTGAGACTGGAAAGGATGCACTGGAATTAATAAATGAGAAGAAGCCAGATATTGTTTTGTTGGATTTGGGTTTACCTGATATTGATGGAATAGAGGTTATCAAACAAATTCGTGCTTGGTCCAACATGCCTATAATCGTAATTAGTGCCCGTAGTGAAGATAAAGATAAGATTCAAGCATTGGATATGGGGGCGGATGATTATTTAACAAAGCCATTTTCTGTAGATGAGTTATTGGCGAGATTAAGGGTCACACAAAGAAGACTAGCGATGATTTCTTCCACTGCTTCCAATTCAGTATTTCATAATGGTAAGTTAACAATTGATTATAGTGCCGGCTGTGCATTTGTTAGTGATCAGCAGCTTCATCTAACGCCGATTGAATTTAAGCTTTTATGTTTATTGTCTAAAAATGTTGGAAAAGTTTTGACGCATACTTATTTAACAAAAGAAATCTGGGGGACTAGTTGGGAAACAGATATGGCAAGTCTTAGAGTTTTTATGGCTACATTGCGTAAGAAACTTGAAGCAAACGATAATAGCGAGCACTATATCCAGACGCATATTGGTGTAGGCTATCGTATGTTAAAGGTGGAATAAAAAAGAGGATCATATTTCTATGATCGCTCCAGGAGGTAGAACATAATTTATTTAGCAGGGATCCACAAAGTGAACGTGGTTCCCTTTTTTTGCTCACTATTAACATCGATCTTAATTTTTAGATTTGATGCGATTTGACTTGCGATAGAAAGGCCTAAACCATAACCTCCCTGGTATTGACGAGCTGGGTCGCAACGATAAAAACGATCAAATATATGTTTGATGTTTTCTTTATCTATATAACTTCCTTCGTTGTAAATGGTAATCTGAATCTGATTATCTTTTTTCTTTAAAGTGAAATTGATTTTCTTGTTGGAAGGAGTATACTTCGTGGCATTGTCTAAGAAAATTGAAATTAATTGTTTAAATTGATTTTCATTTCCTAAAGCCAATAGATTGTCTTCTATATCGCTTTCTAAAGTGACACCTTTTTCAAAAGCGAGAGTTTCAAATGATAGAACACAACTCAAGGAAATATCACTGATGTTACATATAGTATTAAGCGTATTCTCTTTTTGGGCATCATTTTTAGCAAGAAATAGTAAATCTTCTACAAGCTTCTTCATTCGCATAGATTCACTTTGAATCGATTGCAGAGACTGTTTAAGCTTTGATTCATCTTGTTTTTTGGTCAAAGCTAAATCAGTGTTTGCCAAGATTACGGTTAATGGTGTTTTAAGTTCATGAGAAGCATCTGCCAAGAACTGTTTTTGTTGTTGCCAGGATATAGCTACAGGCCTTAAAGACCAGTTTGCCAATAAAATTGTTAGTATTAAGAATGCCAGTATGGAACCAATTGCGATTAAAATAGCTGTCATCAGCATAGAAATCAAGTTTTCTTTGGCAATAGAAATATCGACAAAGGCATAGATGTAACCTTCATCTTTAGTGTCTTTTTTATAAGCAAGATTTTGACTTATTAAGATACCTTCTGATTTATCATTAATGGAATCAATTAGATTTTGAGATGTTTCATTGCTGATTTGATAATTTCGAGAGTATAATTCTAGAATGTTGTTTGAACTATCTGTGATGATCGTAAATGAATTCATGTTTGGACGAGGATCATTATTGTTTTTAGGGCTCTCTCTAGAAAAGTCAATTTCAAATGTTGGATGATCATTGTATTTATAGAGTGCAAAATTAAGGGAGTTTGTAATATCTGTCTTTGTGCGTTGGTATGAATCAAAACACAAAATCGCAAGGACTGTTACAAGAATCAAGGTGATAAAAGTCATCGTGATCATAATGAATTTGCGCTTAAGTTTCTTAATCATCGCTATACTCCAAGTGATATCCTACTTTTCGAATAACTTTAATGGTAACCTTACTTTTCAAAAAGAGTAGTTTCTTTCGTAAAAAAGAAATATAGGCTTCAACGTTGTTGTCGATTGCTTCGCTATCATTGCCCCAGACAGAATTGATCAGTTCTTCTTTGCTGGTGATGATTTTAGGATGGTACATTAAAAGCTTCATTATCTCAAATTCTTTATAAGCTAGATGAATATGCTTAGTATGGCATTCAAGCTCGCAGGTGGATAAAGAAAGAGCTAAATCTCCAAATTCTATTTTTTCTAAGATCACTTCTCCTTTGCGTCTAGTTAGAACGTGTATCCTAGCTAACAATTCAGCAGGAGAAAAAGGTTTTGTCATATAGTCATCAGCACCAATGTTTAACCCCTTTACTTTATCTGGTATTTCATCCAAAGCACTTAACATCAAAACAGGCGTGTTTATTTTTTGATTACGTAATTCTCTTACGATATCAAATCCATTTAGTTCAGGAAGCATAATATCCATGATAATAATATCATATGGGTATTGTATGGCGTGCTGTAAACCATCTTGACCATTATAGACGGCAGAGGCCTGCCATTTTTCTTCCTCCATGATTCGACATAACGCTTGCGCTAAATTTTTTTCATCTTCAATAATTAGAATGTTCATTTTATCACCAAAATTATTATATAAAATTTTAACGAAAATAACTTAAATCAAACTTAAATAAAAAACTGTTAGGCAAGAGTCTAACAGTTTTGTTTAATAGATGGTGCCTGCACGCGGAATTGAACCACGAGTTCATCCTTACCATGGATGTGTATTACCATTATACTATGCAGGCGCTCATTAATTATGACATTGAATCAAGAAAAAGACAACAGGAAAATATCGGCGATCCTTTAAGATTGATTTAAGTTTGTTTCCCTATAATAAAGCCGGTGATAAAATGAAAAAAATACAAATATTCTCGGTTTCATTAGGAATCTTAATTGCATTTCTTCTTGGCTTTGGGGCAAATGTTTTATTGTTTAATGACGATTCGATTGAAGTTTATGCCAATGATAATACGGAGACGATTGTTATTGATGCAGGACACGGCGGATATGATGTCGGTTGTATCGCTTGGGACGGAACCCAGGAAAAAGATATAACTCTAGATATTGCACTATCTACTGGAGAGTTATTGGAGGAGGCAGGATATAATGTTGTGTATACAAGAACGAGTGATAATGTATCCTGGCCAGAAGATAATAAAGAAGATCTTCAATCTCGAGTAGATATCGCAGAAAATGCTAATGCGGATTATTACATCTCTATTCATGTAAACTCAAGTGATTATAATGATGGGGCTAGTGGCTATGAGACGTATGTAGATTTTAATGATGATGAAATGGTTGAGATGGCGGAATCGATTCATGAGCAGTTGGGTTTGTTGAATTATACACTAGACAGAGGTTTGATGGATACAAATGAAATTCCACTTTATGTTGTTAGTAACAATTCAATACCAGCTTTATTGTTGGAGGTCGGATTTATCACGGACATAAATGATTTTAACTATATGGTAAATAATAGCGATGATTTAGCACAAGCTATTGCCAATGGAATCATGAATTCGATTAAAGCAGAAGAAATCAACGAAGAAGTGTGATGAAGCATTTAATGTAAATAAAGCAGATGTTCTTGGTGTGGTCATCTGCTTTTATGATTTATATGTTTAGGGAAAAATAAAAAAACACTCTGTTTTCAGAGTGTTAATTTGCAATGGTGCCTGAAACAAGATTAAGTCATTTATTCATATAGACCGTTATACACTGTTAAGAATGGTAATAAGAGGGATTTTTATAATAAATTGAGTTATAAATTGGTATGTAACGGTATGAATATGACTTATATTTTGGTGAGTTTTTGGTGGATTTTTTCTTTTTATCCTTAACTCTTTCTCCTTCAATTATTAATAAATATTTAATAAAAGCTTTTAAAAATGAATCCATTTTAAGAAATCAATATAATATTTAAGCCTCTACTAGATATCACTAGTAAAGGCTTATTTTTTATTCGCTTATTGCATGTCTAGGGACATATTCAACTGCGTGACGGGGAGTATAATCTTCAACTGGTTGTTCTTCTTCAACTACTTGTTGTTCCTCAGTAACTACTGGCTGTTCTACTAGGCTAGATACAGCATTTTGGATTTTAGTAATCATTGCATTTACTTCATCTTGTGTAGCTGTTTGGTTTGCCACCATAGTATCAGCTTCTGCAATAACACTATTCAAGTTAGCTACTGACTCCTGCGTGTAAGCGGTCATGTCTAATGATTTCGTAGTACCTAATACTACTTCTAGCTGAGAGTAGTCTACTAATACAGTGTCGTCTGTAGTAGTTGTATCTTCAGTCTGAGTAGTGTCTTCACTTTGCGTAGCGTCAGTACCCTCTTCAGTAGTAGTGTCTTCATCTTGCGTAGCATCTGTGTCCTCTGTAGTACCCTCAGTAGTACTAGATGGTACTTCGATTTCGTCTACTACCTCTCCATCTACCTCAATAGCAAATGTCTCAGTTCCGTCTTCGGCTACCTGTACAGTGGCTTTATGAGGTACATAGTCTTCTTGAGGGAGTTCTACTTCATGTTTAGGACTATTTACATTCAACATGTATGCTACCCAAGTTCCATCTGGCAACTGGATAATAACTACTGCACCATTTGTCATGTCTTCATTTAACATGTTGTCTAAGTGACCCTGAGAGTTATACCACATATTAAATGCTTCTTCACCAGTTAGAGCATGACCACCTGACATCAAGGCATTTTCAATCATTGTACTGTATAAACCTGTGTAGTCAGGGTTAGATGCATAGTTAGCGTCTTCTAGGATAGAACCTGCATCAATACCACCTGGTCTAGAGTGAGCGTATTTTTCCATTGCTTCATAGATGCTAATACCCTCGTCTTGTGCCATTTGATACAATTCACGAGCTCGGTATTCTGCGAGTTTATACAACTCTTCATCCCACTGGATAGGTGCAAGACCTTTTTGCTCACGCAATTCATTCATTCTATTAAAGCAGTCTTTAGAAGCATCTGCGTTGATGTTGTATTTACCATCTTCTGCAGTCATAGGACGTGCATTATCGATAGCAAACTGAGCTTTCTGAATCATGCGTTTATACATAGACGCTTCGCCCTTAGCAATAGTTGCATCATAGTCGTCAACTACTGCTTGTAACTTGAATCGGCTGATAGTGTCGTAGTTACCATTTGTAAGCATGTCATTGATTTGTGCTACTAGTTTGTCAAATTGAGTTTTGTAGTAATCTACGTCCTCTAAGATAGAATTGTTCTTAGCATTTGTATAAGCACCATTCAATTTGTTATACATTGCTTCGCATTCCTCTTGAGTATATTTTGTACCCTGAGATGCTTTTACTAAGAAGTTATAAACTTCATCCCATGTTTCACCTAACTTAAACTGAGCAGTACCATCATCTGTCCAAGTTACGTTAGGATTATTAAAGTAATCCCTCGTTTCGTTAATTAACGGTCTTAAGATTTCATTAATATAAGTATCTTGGTCAAATGGTTTCTTTTCTAGGTTTGCTAAGGCTGTGGCTAAAGCTTCATTTGCACTGTCTACTTCATCTTGTGTTGCTTCTTCGTTTGCCAATACTTCCTTGGCTTTGTCTAAGGCTTCTTGTAGTGGTGCCCATGTTTCTTCAGTATATACGTTACCATTCAATGCGTTTGCTTTATCATAGTTGGCTTCCAATTCAGTAGTATCAGCTTTAAACTTAGCGTTTTCCTTAGCTGTTGTTAATGCTGTAGTAGCTTCATCACGTTGTTCAAATGTAATGTTACCTTCTTTAATAAGGTTGTTGGCATCATTGATAGCTGTTTCTAACGCTTGTTTAGATTTCGTTGTTAGACGGTCTTTATTTGTGTCATAGAATGACTGAGCATCATTCAATGCCTCTACCATCTTAGTCAAGTTTATTTGCAAAGAATCAATAGCATTCTGTAATGCTGTTGTTGCATTGTCTACTTCTTGTTTTGTTGCATTTTCATTTTTAGCAACTTCTTTTGCTGTCGTTAAGGCAGATTTCAATGCATCTAAAGATTCCTGAGTATAGTCTTTAGATACTTCTTTCTCTGCTTGTTCGATAGCTTTATTCAACTGAGTAAAGTCTGCTTTTTTAACTAATACTGACTGTGCACCTTTTAATGCATCCAATGCATTGGATACGTCTTCTACAGTAGGCTCAGCTTGTTCTAATACTTTCTTAGCTGTATCTAAGGCATTACCCAATTGAGCCTGTGCCCAAGATGCAGGAGTATAATCATTTTCATCTAATTTAACTAGTTCATCATATAAAGACTGTAAAGCTTCTTTATCACCGATTTCTACTAGTCCTTCAATAGCATTGTTAATCTTACTTGTTGCACTGTCTACCTGTGCTTGAGTAGCATTAGCATCACTAAGAATTTGATTACCCTCATCAACTGCTGTTTGTAGGATAGCTTTACTAGATTGTGTGTAATTACCTTCTAATTCAGTAGTACCCTTGTTGATCGCTTCTTGCAATGCAGAAGTGTCAGCACGTTTAACTAACTGAGCAACTGCTGTGTCAACCTTAGTCTTCATAGCATCAATTACAGATTGTTTTGCTCCTGTACCCATTAAAGCTTCAGCTTCTTTGATTACAGACTGTAAAGCATTCCATGTATTTGGAGTATATTCTGTTTCAGCATACCCTTTTGCTTTTGCAACTGCATCATGTAACGCTGTTTCATCTGCTGTTAATGCATTGTACGCATTATTAAGTTCTTCTAATGCTGTATCTACCTGAGACTGAGTAACTTTATAAATACCTAAAGTATCTTCAGCTTTCTTTAACGCTGTTTGTAATGCATTATAAGTCTGAGTAGAGTAGTCACCTTCTTTAACGTCTTTTGCCTTAGCAATTGCTTCATCAATAGCTGTTGTATCAGGTGCTACATATTTAACTAAATTGTCATAAGCAGTCTGTAAAGCATTCTGTGCTTCTGCTAATTCTTCTTTAGTTAAACCTTCTTCTTCAGTTTTGGCTAGAGCTTTTTCTAGATTCTCAAGGGCATCCGTAAATGCTTTGTAAGAATCTAAAGTATATGGCTCTTCTTTTGTGTCTTTAACTTTGTCATATAATGCCTGAGCATCTTCTTTGTGTACTACTTCAAGTAATCCATTAATAGCATCATTAATATCTTTTACTGCATTTGATACTTCTGTTACAGATGCATTTTCATCTTTAAGGATTTCTTCACCTGTTTTAACTGCATCTTCTAATGCTTTTAATGTCTTTTCAGTGTAATCGCCATTTAAGTACCCTTTTGCGTTTTCGATAGTAGCAGATAACTGCGTTTTGTCAGCTTTTTCTACTAGGCTACCCATTGCTGTATTCAGCTTTGTCAGCATTTCATCTACTTCAGACTGTTTATGGTCTGTTGTACCCAAGAATTCTTCTACTTCTTTTACTACCTTAGCAAATTTTTCATAGCTTTCAGGTGTGTACTTTGTTTCATCTACAGCTTTAGCCTCTTCAAACTTAGATTCAAGACTTGCAAAATCTACAGTTAAACCTTTTATAGCATTTTGTAAATCACTTAATGCTGAATCTACAGCTGGTCCATATGGCTTTTCAGAATTCAATACAGATTCTGCATATTTCAATGCATCGGTAAAAGTTTTGTAAGATGCTTCTGAATAGTCGCCAACTTGTACATTCATGTTTTTAGCTTCTTCAACTGCTTTTGATAATTCAGTAGTATCAGGTCTTACATACTCTACTAGATTTCCAATTGCCTCTTGCAATTTAGTGATTGCTTCATCTACTTGTGCTTGAGTCGCATTTGCGTTGTTTAATACATCCATAGCAGAATGTAACTCAATAGAGAATACTCGGAAAGATTCATCTTCATAATCCATCCAGTCCAATAAACGAGCTGTGTCTACTAATGATTTCAATACACTCTTGTCTACAGTTACTACTTCACCGCCACCTTGGTTACCTGAGTTACCTTGGTTGCCAGTCGAGTTTTGACTTGAATTAGTATATGAATTATTTGGGATAACAACATAATTTGTTCCGTTATCAGTTGTTCCTACTTTAGCAAGAGAGCCATCTTTTAATTTTATGTCATCACTTTTACTCTCTTTTTTGCTTGTTTTCTTTTTTTCTGTTTTCTTCTGCTCTTCTTTTTTATCGTTTTTTTTCTCTTGTTGATCTTCGCCAAAATTACAAGCAGTTAAATTAAGAGCCATCATTGAAGCCAATCCTACGGTCATTAAAGATTTTGCTTTTTTGTGTAAATGATTTTTTTCATCACTCATAACTTTTTCTTCCCTCCTAATAATTGAATGTTAACCGAAATTAAACAATAGCCGATAAGAGTTCATTAGCTAAATAGTGCTAATTAACAAAACGTGGCTAATTTAATTATAGGCCGATTTAGGGTAATATTCAATGTACTAAAGGGGAAAAATAATGATTGTTTATAATAAATTATGGAAAACAATGAAGGCTAAAGGAATTACTCAATATGCTTTAATAAAAAAGTACAAAATATCCGCAGGACAATTAACTCGCTTGCGTGCTAATGAACACGTTTCTACACATACCTTAGAAATGTTTTGTAGAATATTAGATTGTAACGTGGAAGATATTGTTGAGTATGTGCCAGATGAAAAAAGCGGTCAAAAATGACCGCTTTATTTATTTTTCAAAACTTTTCTGAATCTTGAATCCTTTTTAAGGAAGTGTTTTCTATTACATTTTCTTTATGATTGTAATCAGGGACATCAAACTCAAATGATGGCTTGAAATATATGTTTTAAGACAAAATTAAATTAGAAGCAATCCACTTAAGTATGTAAAGGTTACTGGAGTGAGATTAAGCGAAGTAATAGCTTTATCCAAAGAAAATATCAATTTTGAATCGGATTTGATTAATGTTCATAAAAAATTAATCTATAAAGAATTAAAAAAGAACAGATAAAGGGACTTGAACAATTAAAATCAAATAGTTCTAGAGCGAATGTACCTATACCCCAAGCATTAAAAAGAGTTGATTCAATGGTTTAGAATCAACTCATATGAAAAAATCATTTGTGATGTTGCAGGTAACATTTATAAAAGAATTGCTAAAAAACTAAAAATACCATTTCATTTCCATTTATTAAGATATGCATATACAGCTACAACGAATTTAATACATGCAGAGGTAGATATTAAAGTTGCTCAGGAATTACTTAGACATAAAAATTTTATACAAAATTATCTATTTATACCCATATACAAGATAGTGAGAAGAAAATGTTGTTAATAAAGTTTTTGGTGGATAATGAAAAAAGAAAAAACACTTTGTCATAAACCTCGTTACCTAAAGGAGTTTTAAACAAAGTGTTAATTTGCAATGGCGCCTGAAACAGGACTCGAACCTGTGACCTGCCGGTTAACAGCCGGATGCTCTACCGACTGAGCTATTCAGGCAATTGCTTAATTATAATATCTTAAAGTTAATATGATGTCAACACCTTTTTTGATTTTTTATTCAAGTTAAAGTATGATATCTTTGTCAAAGAAAGAAGGTGTATTTTTGTGATAAAGGCAATAGTGATGGACATGGATGGAACTTTGTTGGATTCTAATAACAAAATATTACCTGAAACAAAGAAAGCATTGAAAGATTTAGAAAAAAAAGGTGTAACACTAATTCTGGCAAGTGGAAGAAGTTATACTAGATTACTTCCATACGCTAAAGAATTAGAGATGGATAAATATCACGGTTACTTGTTAGAAGTTGACGGTATTGCGATTTATGATATGCATGAGGATAAACGTTCGGTATTAAAACGAATGGAACCAAAGGAAATTAAAGAGGTTTTTACATACTTAATGAGCCTTGATTGTGAGAGCATGGCTTGTTTTGATGATGGATTGTTTGATTATTTTAATGAAGATATATATCGATTAAAGGTTAAACTGCGAAAAGAAATGAATCTACCTGATGATTATCCTTGGACTGCAGGGCCTTGGGCTTGGTTAGCGGACATGCGTGATGGATATCCTAAAATCTCATATATTAAAACATTTGATGAAATTAATAGACTTGTTAATAAAATTCAGTTAATGCAGGATGAAGATAAAATTATAGAAATCTATGATGATTTGTTAGACAAATTTTCAAATGATTTTGAAATCTTTAGAACATGCCCTAGACAATTAGAAATTTTGCCGAAAGGTTTTTCAAAAGGAAAAACACTTGAAAGGATCATGAGGCAGAATGAATGGCAAAGAGATGAAGTCTTGGCTTTTGGGGACGGAGAAAATGATGTGAGCTTATTTGAGGTTGTTGATAATAGCTATGCAATGGGTCAGGCTAAGGAATATGTAAAAGAAAAAGCGGCTTTTGTCACAAAATCAAATAACGAACAGGGAATTTTAGAGGCGTTAAAACAATTAGGCTTAGCTAATTAAAATAAATTGAAAGCATTAAATTATCTATGATAAGATATTTCTGCAATGAGGGAGTAGTTATCTTGTTTTGCAAGTGTTTAAACCAACATGCTGGTCAAATAGGACCTGGTTTAATGTAAAAGACGAGACTTATGCGATTTTTTTCGCATGGGTCTCTATTTTTTTAGGAAGGTTGAAATTTTATGGATCTATTATCACTGATTTTTACTGGGATTGGATTGGCCATGGATGCCAGTGCTGTTTCAATTGCGAAGGGTATGTCCCTACCAAATGAAAAAATTAAAAGTTATGCTTTAAAACTTGGCTTGGCTTTTGGGATCTTTCAGGGATTAATGCCGTTGATTGGTTATTTGGCAGGAAGCACCTTTTCAGGCTATATTCAAAGTATCGATCATTGGGTTGCCTTTATTTTGTTAGCTTTGATTGGGTTAAATATGATCAAAGAAAGTTGCGAAGAAAAAGAAAGTGAAGAAGTGTCGGATTTGCCATTAAAGGTAATCTTGTTGTTGGCAATCGCTACCAGCATCGATGCTTTAGCTATTGGTGTGAGTTTTGCGTTTTTGAAAGTGAATATTGTATTAGCTTGTTTGATCATTGCTGTTGTTACGTTTATATTGTCTTTTATTTGCGTCATGGTTGGTAAAAGATTAGGAGCTCTTTTTCAAAAGTATGCAGAAATTTTTGGGGGAATTATTTTAATAGTAATTGGAGCAAAGATTTTGATCGAACATTTGTTCTTGTAGTTTTCTGATATAATTGATGTATCAA
This sequence comes from uncultured Faecalitalea sp., assembly GCA_946408025.1. GTDB lineage: Bacteria > Bacillota_I > Bacilli_A > Erysipelotrichales > Erysipelotrichaceae > Faecalitalea. Next base: position 6,714 of record CAMJQJ010000029.1, on the reverse strand, counting down.
GGAGGTGCATCAAATGGAATTACAAAAAGTATTGAGTGAGCGTCGTAGTATTCGAAGATATAAGAATTTATCTATTCCTCAGAAGGATATTGAAATGATTGTTCAGGCGGCACAGGAAGCTCCAAGTTGGAAGAATTCACAGACTGCGCGTTATCATGTAGTGTATACTGAAGAAATGGTAAAAAGAATCAAAGAAGAAGCTTTGCCAGAGTTTAATGCTAAAAATGTTGCGGATGCTCCTGTTTTAATCGTAATGAGTTTTATCGGATCAAGAAGTGGGTTTGATAGAGATAAGAATCCTATTAATGAAATTGGTGAGGGCTGGGGATTTTATGATTGTGGCCTTGCCAGCGAGAATTTATTATTGAAGGCAACAGAACTTGGTTATGGAACGCTTGTGATGGGAATACGCGATGAGGCAAAACTCCGTGAACTATTAAATATTCAGCAAGATGAAATTATTGTCTCTGTTATCGGATTAGGAATCCAAGATATAGCCCCATCAAGGCCTGAAAGAAAGGCTCTTTCAGATGTGTTGAAATGGCATTAGAAAAAAAATAAAAAAATTTTTAAAAAATGTTTGACAACTGCCAATACGCATGATATTATTACTAGGCATTCAGCAATTGGGCCTGTAGCTCAGGTGGTTAGAGCGCACCCCTGATAAGGGTGAGGTCGTTGGTTCAAGTCCATTCAGGCCCACCAGTTGCTGAATAAATGGGGTGTTAGCTCAGCTGGGAGAGCACCTGCCTTGCACGCAGGGGGTCAGGAGTTCGATCCTCCTACGCTCCACCATTTAGTAAATAAAGCCTTGAAAAAGGCTTTTTTATTTTATGTGCAGGTTTGCACGTTATTTTTTTATATCCCCTTTTTTTAAATGGTTTGAAATGATATTCTATTACTAGTGGAAAAGAAGGGGCCGTTATGAAGAAAAGGAATAAAAAATTAATGAGAAAGAGAACAAGGAACCGGCTGATTCTTTTGATTGCTGCGATCCTTGTTTTATTATTAGGTTTTTTTGTGATTCGTGGAGCTGTAACAGGAATTTCGTCTTTGCTTTCAAATGATATTCAGAGCGTAGAAGGATATGAAGAGCTTCGAAGTGGTGGCTTGACGGATGATGAAATATCAGAAATTGTTGCCTTATCAAATTATCATCCAGAACGAGCTGCAAGATATGCTGCTTGGGATGCAAAAGATGTTAAGCAGCGAGTTATGCAGGTAAACTGTGATATGGATCTAGAACCATATTCGAATACTATAATTCAGGAAGATGATACTGATGTCACAATGTTGATTAATAAGTTCTACACTTTGCCAGAGGGCTATGTACCTGCAGATTTAGTTCCTTTAGACAAATATGCTTGTGTACAGGGAGAAGATTTTTCGTGTCAGGATGTTGAACAAATTGAATTGCGGAAAGAAGTCTATGATGCTTTTGTCGAATTTTGTGATGCAGCTGCCAAAGAGAATATAAATATTCGTGCAATTGCTGGGTATCGCAGTTATGACTATCAAGCCGGTTTATGGAATTATAATGCCGCAACATATGGTGAAGAGTATGCGGATGAATATTATGCGCGCCCAGGACAGAGCGAACATAACTCTGGTTTATGTGTCGATATTACATTTAATGGGTATAATTATAATGAAATTGAAAATTATGATGGATATGAATGGATTTTAGAGAATGCTCATAAATATGGATTTATCCTTCGTTATCCTAAAGATAAGGTTGATGTAACACGATATGGATATGAATCTTGGCATTTTCGTTATGTAGGTAAAGAAGCTGCCAAAGAAATATATGATAATGATTGGACGTTGGAGGAATATCATGGCTCAAAATAGGAAAAGAAAAAAGCGGTGGATGAAAAAAAGGACACGGAATCGTTTGATCCTTGCTGGTGGTTTGATCATATTTGTCTTATTGATTTATGCCTTGATTAGTTTGATTGCTTCTGTTTTCTTCTTTTCGGATGACAATGTGGATAAAAAGGCAACAGCATCAAATGAGCAGACAGTTGTTTCATTTATGGGGGTTGGCGACAATTTAATTCATGATACGGTGTATACTGATGCGTTGCAGGAAGATGGAACATACGATTTTACAGAAATGTATGCCAACTTTAGCGAAGATCTTAAAAATACAGATATTAAATTTATCAATCAGGAAACGGTGCTTGGCGGTGTAGATCTTGGTTTATCGGGATATCCTACATTTAATTCTCCAACAGAAATTGCGAAAAATCTTGAATCTGTAGGTTTTAATCTTGTAAATCTGGCAACTAATCATTGTTTAGATCGTATGGAGCAAGGAATTGCTAATGAACTTGCTGCTTTTGATGAAACAAATATCATTCATGATGGTGTTTATAATACACAAGAAGAGTTTGATGCTATTCCAACTTTTACAAAAAACGGAATCACATTTAGCTTTTTAGCTTATACATACGGTACAAATGGAATTCAACCTACATATGCATATAATGTATCTTATTTTGATGATGCACAGATTCAAAGTGATGTTCAAAGGGCGAAGGAAATTAGCGATGTTGTGATCGTATCAGCGCATTGGGGCGATGAGAATACATTTGAACCAAACGATTTTCAGAAACATTATGCGCAATTGTTTGCGGATTGTGGTGTGGATGTTGTAATAGGAACGCATCCTCATACGATTCAACCAGTTGAATGGATTGAAGGTTCTGGTGGTAACAAAATGCTTTGTGTTTATTCTCTAGGTAATTTTCTTGGTGGTATGCTTACAACGGATAATGCGATAGGTGGCGAAATTAAATTTGATTTTGTCAAAAAAGGGGAAAAGATATCAATTGAAAATGTTGAATGGATTCCGACATTCATACATTTTGAAGGAGATCAAGCTAATATCATGGAAGAGCGTTCAAACTATCGAGCATATAAAGTAAGTCAGTATACAGATAAGTTGGCCAAAAAACACGTTTTAAATAATTATGAAGGAAATGTGGTAAGCTTAGAATATATTGACTCTAAAACAAGGGAAGTCATATCTGAAGAATTTTTAGGAGAATATGATGGCACAAACTAAAAAAAGAAGAATTAATCGTAAAAAACAAATCAAGCGCTTAAGTTTATTGGCGCTCATTATCGTATTGATCCTTTTCCTTTTTGTATCTAATTTCAATCGTCTGCGATTGTGGGTAAAAGGTTATGGCTTTTCTGAACAGAATATTCTTTTACAGCTGGATAAGTCATGGTTGATTGAATATTTAGAATTGGATTCAGCTTTAGATCTTGAAACTTGGAATACTATTGAAAATGATCATCATTATATTGATTATGTTAACTATTCGAGTGATCATGATGTCTCTAATGAACAGGTTGTCCAATATGTAGATTCTTTCTATGAACTTTATGATCAACTTGAACAAGTGGGTTTTTCAATAGAAACATGTAGAGGATTAATGGATTCATTTACAATTGATGATTTTCAATCGATTGTGGATGCAGGATATAAGTATGAAGATATCCAAGGGTATTTAGATATAAATGGAGTAATTGTATCGGATATTGCGGCTTATATTGATTCGGGTTTAGATCCGCTTGATGCCGTAATGAATGTCTCGTACCCGTTTGTTGATTCACAAAATGCGATTACGACAAACTACCAGATCATGGAACCGGATGATCTATTGGCGTTGGTAAAACGTGGCTTTGGGGTTTCTTCTGATTATGTCCCAGACGATCTTGTGACAACCAATATCATGACATCAGATTCCAATCCAGACCCAAGACTTAGAAAAGAGGCAGCTGAGGCTTTAGAAAAGATGGCCGATGATGCTTCAAAAGAGGGATATACTTTAGCTATTAACAGTGCCTATAGATCGTATGAAGATCAGCAGGCTGTTTATGATGAATACTTTGCGATGTATGACCCGGTAACTGCCGCAAGTCTTGTGGCAATTCCAGGTTATAGTGAACATCAGCTTGGTCTAAGTGTTGATCTTACTTGTAAAGATGTCATCGATGGAGTGTATGGAGTGTTTGGCGACAGTCCGGATTATGACTGGACTATTGCTCATGCTCATGAATATGGTTTTATCTTGCGCTATCCAGAAGATAAAACCGCAATTACCGGAACAGCGAATGAGCCTTGGCATTATCGTTACGTTGGAATTGAAGCGGCTACGGAAATTTATGAAAATGGCTGGACCTTAGAGGAGTATATCCAGCATCATGGTTTTACATATGATTTATCACCAGAATGATCTCTGGTGATTTTTTTGTGGTCAAAAAGAAAAATAGCGCCTTTGTGGCGCTATCTTCTTAATGATTTATTCGTTTTTTTAGGAGAGAGATATATGAAGGGATTTTTTTAATTGAGCTTTCCTTAAGCTCATCTATAGAATACTTAAAAGTTATGTTTTAAGTATCACTTTATCGTGTGAAAAAATGTGAGATTTATTTGAAATGTGTTAAATTGTCGAATTTTTGGATTTTTTCAGATATATGTTATAATGACTGAGATTAGGGGATGTGAAATGATATTATTTTTTAAATGTTTACCTAGATTGATACATCGGGCTAATGCAGATATTCGAAGACATTTTACTATGACGTTTTCGAGTGCTTTATCTATTGGTGTAGCATTATTGATAGCTATGTTAATGGTCGTTAGTGCGGTGAATGTCAATCAGTTTACACAAAATATTGAAGAAGAATTTATTGTCCAGATATCCCTGGATCCAACATTGAGTGATGAACAAGTCGATGAGATTGAAAATGAAATATCATCGATGAAACACGTTGCCAGTGTGACTTACTCTTCTAAAGAAGAAGAATTGGATAAACTAATTGAAGAAAATGGAGATATGTTTTCTCAATATGAAGGGGATAAGAATCCTTTATATGATGTTTTGATAGCTGAACTGGATGATAATACAGCCATGGAATCTTTTACCAACAAGGTCAGCAAGATGGATGGTGTTATGAAGGCTACTTATGGTGGTAGTGCTATTGTGACATTGATTAACTTGTTTGAAGCAATCCGATATGGAGGCTCGATCTTTGTGGTAGTTATGGTTGTACTGGCGATCTTTTTGATTCGTAATACGATCAAGATGACGATTCGAATCAGAAAAGATGAGATTGCGATCATGCGACAAGTTGGCGCATATAGCTGGTATATCTCTGTACCATTTATGTTAGAAGGAATGGTAACGGGATTTATCGGGGCTTTAGGGCCAATATTGATTTGTGGATTTGGATATACATATTTGTATCAGGTATTAAATGGATCCTTGATGTCAGATATGTTCCAATTGATCGAACCTTTTCCTTTTGTGATTTGGGTTTGTTTAGGATTGTTGGTCGTTGGCGGCTTTGTAGGAATGATTGGAAGCTTGCTGGCTACTAGGAAGTATTTGAGGTGGGCACGATGAAAAAGACAAAAATATTATCTGTGATCAGTACAATGGCCTTGTCATTAGGCACAATTATCCCAGTTTATGCAGAAGATTATTCTGATGAAGATGCATGGTATGCACGTTGTTCGCAACCACAGACAGATCAGGCTGGCGTGAGTGCGTGTCAGGGATTCCAGAACTATCAGGAACAAAAAAGACAACAATTACAAGAAAGTATCAACTCTTTTAATAATGATATTGCCTCATTAAAATCAGATAGCGCTGAAATCGAAGCTTTGGCAAAACAACAAAAAGAATTGGCAGATTCTTTAACAAGCCAGATTCAGGCGAAGGAAGAATCCATTCAGACAATTGAAAAGTCAATTCAGGAATTAGTTACACAAATTGAGGCAAAACAGGCAGAAATCGATGAATGGGATGCACAAATCAAATCTCGTATGCAAAGCGAACAAACAACGATAGGGACAAATATCGTTATTGATTTGATCATGGGTAGTGACAATTTAAATGATATGTTACGTCGTATCTCCGGTGTTGAAAGAATTACTGAAGATGACCAGGATCAAATTGAAAAATTAAATGAATTAAAAGAAGAGTTGGAATTACAAAAATCTGAACAGGAGCGTTTAGAAAACGAAACGAAAGAGCAGAAGGCTCAGCTTGAAGAAGAACGTGAACAAGTAAAACAGCTTGAAGAGTCTTATAACAAGCTTGTTGAAGAATATCAAAAACAGATAGCAGATCTGCAGGCGCAGATGCGCTCAGCACAGGCAGATATTGCTTCTATACGGTCATTTACGATTTCTTCTGGATATACTGGAAGCATTGAACAGGTGGATGGTTTCATCAATCCAATCAGCGGAGGAAGAATTTCTGCGGGAACCTGGGCATACCCTGGTGGTGGATTGCATTTAGGTCTAGACTGGGCAGCTTCTATTGGAACAGCTGTTGTTGCTCCTGCGAGTGGTGTTATTTTATATGCGAACAATCCAGCGCCAACAAATGGTGGATATTTAGGTAACTGGACAGGATATCCTGCCGGTGGTGGAAATACAATTGAAATGTTATGTAATGTAGGTGGAACCTTGTATGCGGTAAGTTTTGCCCATTTATCGCAGAGTGGATTTGCGGTAAGTGCCGGACAGAGTGTTTCACAGGGACAGTTACTTGCCTTGACTGGTAACTCAGGAAACTCAAGTGGTCCTCATTGTCACATTGAAGTTTATAATTTAGGTTCTATGAGCGTTGAAGAGGCAGTAAATCGTTTTGCCTCAACGGCAGATTTCGCATGGGGAACTGGATGGAA
>CAMJQJ010000028.1 GCA_946408025.1 uncultured Faecalitalea sp. | reverse complement strand
TATTCATCATCTTAGTGATTGGCATACCACCTGCAACCCATTCACTTGCTGGTTTAGACAAGTTAGAGATTTTTGATAGATATCCATTGTATCCATATTGGATCAACATAAATGCGTTGTATCCTAATGAGTAGCAGTAGTCAGAATCGAAGTTAGAAGGGAATGCACATCTTCCTTCGTATCCTAAGAAATGGTGTAATGGATTGAATTTACCAGTGTAAGTTCCGTTGTTCTTTCTTTCTTCTAATTTATCTTTTACAAGAGCAGAGAATAATTTTTCAGATTCGATCAAAGAAACTTGTACGTTTCCATGTGGATCTCTTTCTAAGAATAACTGCTGCTGAATTGTTTCAGGAAGAATAGCGAATACGCTCATAGATTCTTTAGTTAAACCATTTTCGATGAATTCGTATTTGTCTTTCCAAGTTGGTAGAGCATTAAATGCATCTGCTTTGCTACCAGCAAGCAATTCATTGATTTCCTGGATCAATGTAGAGAATTCAGGAACGAATTCAACAACACCTTCAGGGATGATTGCAACACCAAAGTTCATTCCTTTTGCAGCTCTGTTAGCTACAGAATCAGCAATGTAGTCAGCAATCTGAGATAAAGACATTTTCTTTGCAGCAACTTCTTCAGAAATCAAGCAGATGTTTGGCTGTGTTTCAAGAGCACATTCAAGAGCTACGTGAGAAGCAGAACGTCCCATAACTTTGATGAAGTGCCAGTATTTTTTAGCTGAGTTAGCATCACGTTCGATATTACCAATGATTTCGCTATAAGTCTTTGTAGCTGTATCGAAACCAAAAGAACATTCGATGTCTTCGTTTTTCAAGTCACCATCGATTGTTTTAGGGCATCCGATTACTTGAACACCAGTGTCATGTGCAGCAAAGTATTCTGCAAGAACAGCAGCGTTTGTATTTGAATCATCACCACCGATGATTACGATAGCAGTGATTCCGTGTTTTTTACATACTTCTGCAACGATTGCAAACTGTTCGTTTGTTTCAAGTTTAGTTCTACCAGAACCGATGATATCAAAACCACCTGTATTACGGTATTTGTTGATATATTCATCATCAAAGATGATGTAGTCGTCTTCAATTAATCCGATAGGACCATTTTTGAATCCGTAAAGTACATTTTCTTTATTTGTTGCTTTTAAAGCATCATATAGACCACAGATAACGTTATGTCCACCTGGAGCCTGTCCTCCGGAAAGGATAACACCAACAACTTGTTTCTTAGCTTCAGAAGTGTTTGTTCCTTTTTCGAAAGTGATTTCTTTTTTTCCATAAGTGTTTGGGAAAAGAGCTTTGATTTTTTCCTGATCTGCAACACTTTGAGTTTCTTCACCTTCTTTAACACAGATATCAGCAATTCCATGTCTTAACATTCCTGGTAATTTAGGAGAGTACTCATATCTAGCTGTTTGTAATGATGAAATTTTCATAATTAGCCTCCTCTTAGTTTTCTACATACGCTTAAATTTTAAGATATTTTATTAAAAAAGTAAACTTATTCTATATAGAATCGCCCATGTAATGTTCAAAAAAAGAGCATAGAGAAATGAGTTCTCTATGCTTTTATCAATTAGAAGGCCTTGCTTCTGTTGTTTCGCATCTTTTTTCGATTCCTATCTGATTTTCTACAGAATGATCCATCAAATATTTAATGATGCTTTTCCGCGTTACGATGCCTATAAAGATATTTCTGTCATCGACAATTGGTACATAGTTTTGTTCTAAAGATTTTTCAATCAATGTCTTCATATCGATGTTAAATGTTGCTGCAGGCATATAATCTTTTCGAATCAATTGTTTTACTAGAATTGTATCAAGATCTTCTTGTGTTGTTTCAGGGTGTTTTAACAAATACCATAAAAAATCACCTTCAGAAACATTTCCTTTGTATACGCCATCTCTATTAATTACAGGCATTGCGGTAAAGCCATGTGTGTTCATTAGTTTTAATCCTTCGCTTAAACTAACGTTATCGTATAAATATTTAACTTCCCCTTTGTTTTTGAGAAAAAAGAATACATTTTGAATCATAAAATTCTACCACCTTATATTTAGACTCTATCAGAAAATATTGTATGAAAAATCAAAAGAAAATGGGAAATTTTAAAGACTTATTCTAGGCTCTAGAAGATTGCTCTGAGATTTCAGCTGGTTTATTTAAAATATACATGAATTCTTCACCTGTAATTGTTTCTTTTTCATATAAGTATTTAGCAAGTTCATGTAGTTTCATTTTATTCTCATTTAGTATTTGATAAGCCTCATCATGAGCTTTTTTGATGAGTTTGATGACTTCTTCGTCAATTTTTGTAGCTGTATCATTAGAGCATGCAAGTGATGTGTCTCCACCTAAGTATGTGTTGGTAACTGTTTCTAAAGCTATCATACCAAAATTATCACTCATACCTAGACGTGTTACCATTGATCTAGCGAGTTTTGTTGCTTGTTCTATGTCATTTGAAGCACCACTTGTAATTGAATTAAAGATTAATTCCTCAGCGCAGCGTCCTGCTGTATAAATCATGATTCGCTGATAAGCTTCTTCTTTGGAAATTAAATTATGTTGATCTTCTTCAACTTGCATTGTGTAGCCTAAAGCCCCTTTGGTACGAGGGATGATAGTGATTTTATGAACAGGAGCTGCATTTTTACATTTTGCAGCGACTAAAGCATGGCCAATTTCATGGTATGCAACGATCATTCGTTCATGATTTGAAATCACAGCATTCTTTTTTTGTTCCCCTGCAATTACAATCTCTATTGCTTCTTCAAGATCTTTCTGTACCACTGTTTTTCTACCATCACGAACCGCCAATAAGGCGCTTTCGTTGATGATATTTGCTAATTCAGCACCACTTGCTCCTGCGCTAGCGCGTGCAATTACGTTAAAATCAATTTGTGAAGAGCAGCGTATGTTTTGAGCATGTAATTTTAAAATGGATTCACGGCCCTGAAGATCTGGAAGTTCTACAGGAATACGTCTATCAAATCTTCCAGGTCTAGTTAGAGCAGGATCTAATGTGTCAGGTCTATTTGTTGCTGCTAAAAGTACGACACCTTTTGAGCCGTCAAAACCATCCATTTCAGCTAAAAGTTGGTTTAGGGTCTGCTCTCTTTCGTCATTACCACTAAATCCTTGTCCATCACGTTTTTTACCAATGGTATCAATTTCATCTATAAAAACGATACAAGGAGCTTTTTCTCTTGCCTGTTTAAATAAATCTCGAACTTTTGCAGCACCACGTCCTACAAACATCTCGACAAATTCACTACCACTGATTGAGAAGAAAGGTACTCCGGCTTCACCAGCCACAGCTTTTGCCAATAAAGTTTTTCCTGTTCCAGGAGGCCCTACTAAAAGTGCACCTTTTGGCATTTTTGCTCCAATGTCTTGATATTTTTTTGGATTGTTTAAGAAATCTACAATTTCTTTCAAGCTGTTTTTAGCTTCATCTTGACCAGCAACATCCTTGAATGTTTTGCCTGTTTGTTCTCCTACATAAACTTTAGCGTTACTTTTCCCGAGATTTCCAAAGCCAAAACCTCCTTGATTAAATGACATAGAATCATTACCGCCTGACTTTTGTGATTTTTTAAAAAGGCGATTACCTATCCAAATAAAGAAAGCGAATAGGGCAAAAGTGCTTAACCAATATAGAAATGGATTTGTTGCTTCAGTGTAAACTTGTGAAAATTCAACATTGGCATCTCTTAATCGGTCTACTAGATCAGGATCATTCATCAGCCCTGTCTGGTAAGTTTTGTTTTTTTCATCATTTTTTAAAGTATAGTAGATGTCTGTATCTTCTATTTGAACTTCATCAACTTTTTTCTCTTCTACTTTATCTAGAAAGGAAGAATATGTTGTTGACTGAATACGACTGTTTGTATACATAGGTATGAATACAAAATCTAATAGAAGCATGATGATAAGTACGATGAAATAATACCAATATAATGGCTTTTTCTGCTTATTCATAAAATTACTTAACCTCCTAAAGTATTTTATAGAAAGATTATACATCAAATTAGCAGTTTTTCAACAAGAGTGCTAATTTCACATAACTTTCCATAATTTATCGATATTTAAATAAAAAGCTCTAGATTTCTCTAGAGCTATTTATTAAATAATTTTCTTCGTTTGGTTGATTGAATGAATAAACGTTTCATTTCAGAGACATCTTCTTTTTCTAAAGAATCTCTAAAATGTTTTGTCGAATCAAGGAATTGATCAATCTCTTCCAACAAAATATCTTTGTTTAATAAGAAAAGTTCGCTCCATAAATCTTCATTTATGGTGGCGATTCTAGTAAGATCTCTAAAACTATCACCTGTATATTCGACAAGGTGAGAGTTGTCGTGTGTATTCATTAAACTAACAGCAATTACATGGGTGAGCTGGGATAAAAAACCAATCATTTTATCGTGCTCTTCACAAGAAAGTTTTGAGATATTTTTCACACGAAGATCTTTTCCAAGCTGTTTGGCAGATTCAATGGCTTTTTGGGTGTTTTTTTCTGTAGGCACGATGATAAAGTTTGCATTATCAAAAATGTCGGCTTGGGCAAAATCGATTCCTTTAGATTCACGTCCACACATTGGATGAATGCTGATAAGTTCAAGATCATCTCTTAAGATGGATTGGACAGGTTTGATTATATTGGTTTTTACACCACTGATGTCCATTAATATAGTTTTGGATTCAAGGTATTGTTGGTTTTCTTCAATCCAAGGTTTGATCATAGATGGGTATAAAGCAAGAATTACTAGTTTACATTTTCCAACGATCTCGCTTGGCTTCGTACTTCCTTCTTTAATGATGTTTAAATCTAAAGCAGTTTGAATAGTTTGTTCATTTTGGTCAACACCATAGATTATTTTATCTTTTTGTGGGCTTAATCGTTTTGCAAAACTGGCACCCATTAGTCCTAAACCAATGATAGCTATGTTCATAATATTTCAACCTTTCCGCCTATCTGCTGGATATCTTCAAAGAAGTTTGGATATGATTTTGTGATGGCTTGTGCGTTCTCTATGATACATGGTGTTTTAGCGCATAGAGAGAATACACACATGGCCATGACGATGCGATGATCATTATGTGAGTCAATGGTTGGAATATGATCTAATACATATTCATTTTTTCCACGAATCGTGATTGAATCAAAGGTTGTTTGAATATCAACATCCCATTTTTTTAATTCGGTTTCTATTGCTTCTATACGATCGCTTTCTTTCATTCTCAGTCTTTGAGCATTAATGATGGTAGTTGTTTGGTCACAAAAGCTTGCCAATACACACAATATTGGCCCTAAATCAGGGCAGTCAGAAAGATCAATGGTCTTTGGATATAGTTTTGACGGATGAATCGTAATTGAGTCTTCTTTAGAATCAATATTACATCCGGCATCAGCTAAAATATCAAGGATAGCTTTGTCACCTTGAACAGATTTTAAATTCATATTTGAGCAAGTTAACGAGTTGTTCAAGCCAGCTAGAACACCAAAGAATGCCATTTGGGAATAGTCTCCTTCAATCTTTACATCATGAGCTATATATTTTTGTTTTCCTTGAATATAGTAAGTATTGTTATTTTGTTTGATCTCAATGCCGAAGCATTTTAACATATCTAGTGTTAGATCAACATAGGATTTTGATTCATATGGCTCATTGATCGTAAGTGTACTATCAGAATCCAGAAGAGGAAGAACAAAGAGCAGGCCGCTGATAAATTGGCTGGATATGTTTCCATCGATTTGATAATGCCCTGGCTTCAGTTTTCCTTGAATCTGGATTGCATCTTTTGACTGATTGAACAACATCTTTTGTTCATCAAATATTTTTTGATAGATTCCCATAGGTCTTTCTAGCAGCCTACCTTTTCCTAAATAGGTGACGGTCTTATTCGATAAAGCACCTGCAGGAATTAAAAAGCGAAGTGTAGATCCAGATTCATTGCAATCACAATAAATATTATCTTTTAACTTAAATAAGTTACATCCTTCAATCGTGCAACTATTTTCTTCGCATTCTATCTTAGCTCCAAAGGCCCTCATACAGTTGATGGTAGCCTCAATATCTTTAGAAAAAGTTAGGTTGGTGATATTAGAAATTCCTTGAGCTAAAGAGGCACAGATGATAGCTCTATGACTAATTGATTTGCTGGATGGAATGGAAACGGTTCCTGATACTATAGATGGAGTAATTTTAACTTTCATAGATTGTCTCCTTTTCTAAGATGTTGTTGGCGTTCTTAGACATTAATAAATCTAAGATGCCAAAAGCAATCATAGAATCAACTACAATGCGTGCTCGATGTAAAATACATGGATCGTGTCTGCCTTTTATATTAAGTTTTTGAGCTTTTTTAGTTTTATAGTCTACAGTTTCCTGTGTTTTATATATAGAAGGGGTTGGTTTGATACATGTGTGAATGAGGATAGGCATACCATTTGAAATGCCTCCATTGATTCCTCCATTGTTGTTTGTTTTGGTCTTGATTGTATCTTCCATGATAAAGGAATCGTTTGCTTCACTGCCTTTTTTGGATGCTAGTTGAAAACCAGCTCCAAAAGAAACTCCTTTTACGGCAGGAATGCTAAATAAAAGATGACTTAAAATACTTTCTATAGAATCGAAAAAGGGCTCTCCCACACCAGAAGGAAGGTTTAAAATTGCACTTTCCAGGATTCCACCAATAGAATCTTGTTCATCTTTTGCTTGAAGAATGGCTTGTTCCATATTATGAGCAACTTGATCATTAATGACCGCAAAATCTTTTTTATTTAATAAATGGATTTGGTTCACTAATTTTGGATATTCGTTTGAAAAAGGCGTGTCATAGAGTGTATAAAGTTGTTCAATGTGAGAGCCTATTAAAATATCTTTGGATTCTAATATTTGGCGACAAATACTTCCGGCAGCTACGATTGCTGCTGTCAATCTGCCAGAAAAGTGTCCGCCTCCTCGATAGTCTTGAAATCCATGGTATTTTTCATAAGCGCTAAAATCAGCATGACCAGGACGCAAACGATATTGTATTTCTGAATAATCTTTTGATTGCGTATTAGTGTTTTTGATCAAAAGGGTCAAGGATGTTCCAGTTGTATAGCCGTTAAAATATCCAGAAACAATATTTACTTTATCCTCTTCATGACGTTGGGTAGAAATGCTTCCTTTAGCTTTTCTTTTTTCCATATCTTTGTCGATTTTATCAAGATCGAGCTTAAATCCGGCAGGCAGTCCGTCTAAGGTAACTCCAATGCAGGGACCATGACTTTCTCCGAAAATCGTCATGGATATATTTGTTCCAAAATTATTTTTCATAAGGGCCTCTTTCTAAGTATGTCTTGATTGTGTCATAAGTCACTTCTTGCAATTCAAATGTACCGGATTGTTTTACTTTTACAATTGTTATGGAAGAAGAATTGCTTTTTTTATCGTGCTGAATAAAATTCATAAGTGTATTCACGTTATAACTAGGAACTTTAGGAAGATTCAATCTGTCATAGATTTTCAAAATTTCTTCTTTTAAATTCTGGTTTTCGATAAAGAAAAGCATCCCCATAGCTACACATTCTCCGTGAAGATAGGTGTCAAGTCCATAAGCTCCTTCAATTGCATGACCAATCGTATGGCCAAAATTTAAAATTTTTCTCAGACTTGACTCTCTTTCGTCTTGCTCAACAACTTTTCTTTTTACATTGATTGAACGATAGATGATCTGATCGATATCTAAATTATCTTGTTTGAATAGTTCAACCAGTTCTTTATCTTGGATCAATCCGGTTTTTAAAGCTTCAACCAATCCATTATTTATATGTCTTTGGGGTAAAGTTGAAAGTACATTTGGATCGATGATAACTGCTTTAGGCTGCCAAAAGGCACCGATTATGTTTTTGTAATTTCCGGCATCAATTGCCACTTTTCCTCCCACGCTCGAATCGACCTGACTTAAAAGGGTGGTTGGAATATTGTAGAAATCGATGCCACGCATATATGTAGCGGCAACAAATCCAGCTAAATCACCAACAACTCCGCCGCCTAAGGCAATGATGGCATCTTTTCGTGTCATTTCATGTTCAATAGCTTCTAGCAATAATTCTTCGTATTGCTTAAAACATTTTGATTGTTCACCATTTGGAATCGTTACGATAAAAGAATCCAAACATTGACTAGATACGATATCGATCCATTTTTGAGGAACACCGCTATCTGTGATGATCATGATCTTACGATCGGTCTGGATGGTTTCTTGAATATTGTTAAGCGCATCTCGTTGAATTGTGATTGGATATGCGCAGTCTTTTAAGTTTACATTTAATTGCATAATAGATAATCTCCTTTAGATATAGAATTATAATAGCACGAAAAGAAAAAATTTTCAGAAAACAGGATGAAACACTGTTTCTTATGGTATTATATACGCATGGAGATGACAAAATGAATCAAATTGAAAAAGCTAGATTAGAAATTGATAGCGTCGATAAAGAAATTGCCAGACTCTATGAAAAACGCTTAGATGCGGTCAAAGAAGTATTGGAGTATAAAAAAGCGAATGATCTTCCTATCTTGGATGCAGGCAGGGAAGATGCAATCATAGAAAAGAATCAGAAGTATATTCAAAATAAAGAATATGTCGATTCATACATTGACTTTATGAAGAAAGTCATGAGCAATTCCCGTGATTTTCAACAAACTTTATTGTCAAGCGATGTTGTTGCGTATGCCGGAGTGAAAGGCGCTTTTTCTCAAATTGTTGCCAGTCGTATGTTTCCCGCTGAGAAAAAATTGAATTATACAAATTTTGAAGATGTATTTAAGGCGGTCGTAAATAAAGATGCTCAATATGGGATTATCCCTTTTGAAAATACAAATTCTGGTCTTGTTGGAGAAGTTTTAGATGCTTTATTGGAATATCCTGTTTATATCCAGCAGGTTGTTGATCAAAGAGTGGAACAATGTTTGTTAGGGGTAGAAAACGCTACATTGAAAAATGTGGAGTGGGTTTATTCCAAAGATCAGGCTTTAGCTCAATCCAAAGCTTTTTTAAAAGGTTTGAATGTTCAGACCGTAGCTTATCCTAATACGGCTATGGCGGCTCAATATGTAGCCAGTCAAAATGATGTGTGCAAGGCTGCAATTGGGGCCAAGGAAAATGCAGAGCTCTATGGATTAAAGATTCTGGCAGAAAACATTCAAGAAAATGTTTCGAATACAACGCGATTTATCGTAATTGGTTTAGAACCTCTTGCAAAGGGAGAAAGATTTAGTGTTTGCTTGATTGCCAAACACCAAAGTGGAGCATTGGCTCGTATCATTGAAACGATTGCCCAGCATGGTTTAAACATGCAAAGCATTCAGTCAAGACCTATCAAGAATCGACCATTTGAATATTTCTTCTTTATAGAAATGGATGGAAATCTTGAGATGGAAAATACACGAGAATGTTTGGAAGATATTAAAAAAGTAACGCAGAGTGTAAAATATCTAGGAACATATTCATTAAAAGGAAAGGATGATTAAGATGAGTTTTACAAAGGAAAGTGTAAATAAGACACCAATCGTAGATACTGTATTTGTGATCGTAGATAAGGCTAAAAAGGCCAAAGAAGAAGTGGGCGCAGAAAATGTTGTCGATGCGACAATAGGTTCTCTTTATAGTGAGGATGGTAAGTTAGTTGCCTTAGATACTGTTTTTGAATCTTTAAAAAAGCAGGATAATCGAGTTCTTGCCAAATATGCGGCCAGCTTTACGGGAAATCCGGATTATCAAAAAGCTGTCTATGACTGGGTCTTGGACGGAAATTCAAAACTATATCATGAAGTTATTGCGACTCCGGGAGGAACCGGTGCAGTTGGCATGGTTGTCAATGAGTGCCTAGAAGAAGGACAGACAATTATCTTACCAGAGATTGCGTGGGGTTCTTATGCTTTGATGGCACAGATGCATAATTTAAAGGTAGAAAACTATTCTTTATTTGAAGAAGACCATTTTAATTTAGCTTCATTTAAGGATACTTGCAAAAAAGTCATGGAAGTACAGGATAAACTTGTCATGATCATCAATGATCCTTGTCATAATCCTACAGGTTATTCTTTGACAAAAGAAGAATGGAAAGAAGTTGTTGATTTCTTAAATGAGTGTTCAAAAACGCATAAAGTTGTATTGTTAAATGATATTGCGTATATCGATTTTGCGTATGGACAGGCAAAGGCAAAAGAATATTATTCTGTATTTGATGGAATCAGCGATAATATTGCGGTTATCATTGCGTTTAGTTTGTCCAAATCTATGACCAGTTATGGACTTCGTTGTGGAGCTTCCATCATCATGGCGCAAAAAGAAGAAATCGTGCATGAAATCAAGATCGTATTTGAAAAAGAAGCCAGAGCGACTTGGTCAAATATCAATAATGGGGCTATGGCTATGTTTGTTGATGTACTGGAAAATCATTTGGATGAATATAATAAGGAAAGAAATTATTATGTAAATCTATTAAAGGAAAGAAGCGATATCTTTGTCAAAGAAGCCAATGAAGTTGGCTTAAAACACTATCCATATAAAGAAGGATTCTTTGTCACATTGTCAATGGATAATGAAACTCGCGATAAATATCACGAAGCTTTGATGGAAAATCATATTTATACCGTAAAAGTAAACAAAGGAATCCGAGTGGCAGTTTGTTCGCTTTCACTAGATAAGATCAAAGGACTTGCAAAAAGAATGAAAGAAATTTTGGATTCTATAGAGTAAGAAAAAAACCTCTGAATTAAATTCAGGGGTTTTTATTTGCCATAGAAATCTTTCAAAAATTTAGTTTTATATTCTTCAAATCTTTCTTCTAATATTGCTTGGTGTATTTCTTCTGTTAATCGAAGGATGAAGCGAAGATTATGTGCAGTAGCTAGGTTGAAGTATAAGTATTTATCCTCTTTTTTTTCGGACTTTAGAAGCTCACGAAGTCTTTTCTTTGTCCAACCTGCTTGGCATGTTGGGCAATCGCATCCAATATCTAATGGTTCCTCACTGTCAGTGAATTTTTTGATACTGATATTGCCATGGCGAGTATATATCCTTCCGTGTCTTGCTTCCCTGGATGGAGCAACACAATCAAATGTATCGGCTCCCATTTGTGCACCGATTAAGATGTCGTCTGGTCTAGATAATCCTAAAAGATGTCTAGGTTTATTTTCAGGGAGTTCTTCATTGCACCATTTTAAGATTTCACCTAGACTTTCCTTTAAGAAGGCTCCTCCCAATCCGTATCCATCAAAATCCATCTTTGCGAATTTTTTACAGGTAGAACGCCTTAGATCTTCCCATCTTCCACCTTGAATGACACCATAAAGTGCTTGGTAATAGCCTAGGTCCATATGGTGTTTTTTATGTTCCTCAAGACTACGAAGGGCCCATCTCTCTGTTCTTGCCAAGGCCTCAACATTGTAGTCATAGCTATCTGCTAAAGAAGTTAATTCATCATAGGCCATATGGATATCAGCTCCAATACGACATTGGATCTGCATTGATTCTTCTGGACCGATAAAGTCTTTTTGGTTGGTGAATGGATCAAAAAATTCTACGCCGTCTTCTGTGACATGAGCTAATCTTTCTTTTGGGTCTGTATTGGTAACTTCTTTTTCTCGTTCCATACTGACAACTTTTCCCATTCCAGATCCCAAAGACATAACTTGAAATCCTCCAGAATCAGTTAGAGTTGGACCATTCCATCCAGACCAGGCGGCTAGACCGCCTTTTTTAGCGATTTCAGGTGATATATTTCTTAGATGGTAACCGTTTGAAAGCATTGCCTGAGCATTAATTGAGCGTAAATCATCCATAGACATGAACCGAACTTCACCATAGGTTCCAACGCACATAAATGCAGGGGTCTTGATATCTCCGTGGGGTGTATGAATGATACCTGCTCTTCCTAGTTGACCTGGAATTTTTTTTGTTATTTCAAAGCTAAATGTATTATTGTTCTGATAATTTTGATTCATATAATATCTTTCCTTCCAAATGTTTTTGAATTACAACTTCAATTGGAGATAAGATGATCTCCAATCCTAAACCTAATATATATGCAAATCCAGCTTGTATCAAGAATTCGTTGAACGGTAAAACGCCTAGATAGGCAATTATTTCAAAAATGAAAGAGTCAATGATATGGGCAAAAGCACTCGATCCTAGAGCCCGAGCAATGAATACTTTTTCAAAGATTCCTTTGCTGCTTTTTAATTGAGTAAAAATATAATTGTTGAATAAATTTGAAAAAATATAGGCAATCAAAGAGCCGAGGATGATCCTAGGCACGAAGCCAAGAATATTTTTTAAAGATTCTTGCAAGGCCCATCCAGGATAAATAGGTAAGGCTATAACAATATAGAAAATTAAAATTGCTAGAATATTGACAAGAAAACTTGCAAATATGATATGTTTTGACAAATTTTTACCATAGAATTCAATGATTAGGTCACCCAATATATAAGATATAGGAAATAATACGACTCCTCCATCTACTGCAATACCTAAAAAGTTCCACAGTTTTACTGCGGAAAGATTAGATATCAATAAAGTTCCTGCAGATAAGGCTGCAAAGTAAATTAAAAGTTTCTGTTTAAAATTTGGCATGTCGCTATTATAGCATAGTAAAGAAAATATAGAGAAATTTTCAAACATTTAAATTAATCTTTTCATTTCAACGATTATGTAAAATAGATTTAATTTTTAAGAAGACAATTAACATTATTTTAACTTTAGAGTAATGGTTTTTTAACATGACAAGCCTATATTTTTAAGTGTGTTTAGGAGGAGAAATTAACAATGAAAAGTAAATTATTAAAGGCAGGTTTATGTGCCTTGATGGCTTGTGGATGCCTTACTGGTTGTGCAGAAGAGAGTGCACAAGATATGGTTGATCTAAACTCTATGAGTTTTGAAGAAATCGCAAAAAAAGCAACTGAAGATGGAGAAGTAAACTCTGTGGGTATGCCAGATACATGGGCTAACTGGGGAGAAACATGGACAGAAATTGAAGAAACATACGGAATTAAACATACAGATACAGACATGTCAAGTGCTGAAGAATTAGCGATCTTCGCAAATGAAGCTAGTGATGCAACTAAAGATATCGGAGATGTTGGACAGTCTTTTGGCCCGGTTGCGGAAGAACAAGAAGTTACGCTTCCTTATAAAACATCTTATTGGGAATCAATTCCAGATTGGGCTAAAGATGACGATGGAGATTGGATCATTGGATATTATGGAACGATTACTTTTATCACAAATACAAATTTAGTAGATAAAGCACCTACAAGTTGGCAAGATGTACTTGATGGTGACTATACAGTGACAATTGGTGACGTTTCTGTGGCTACACAAGCTCAAAGTGCTCTATTAAGTGCTGCAATCGCATTTGGCGGAAGCGAAAGCGATATCCAGCCAGGCCTTGATTTCTTTAAAAAACTAGCTGAAGAAGGTCGATTAGATATGGGAGATACAAGTGTTGCTCGACTTGAAAAAGGTGAAATTGAAGTAGCAGTATTATGGGATTACAACTCTTTAGGTTATCGTTCTCAGATTCAAGAAAACAATCCAGATGCTAGCTTTGAAGTATCTGTTCCAACAGATGGTGCAATTCAAAGTGGTTATTGCACAATCATTAATGCATACACAAAACGTCCTTACGCTGCAGCAGCTGCAAGAGAATATATCTTATCTGATGAAGGTCAGATTAATCTTGCAAAAGGATATGCTCGTCCGATTCGCGATGATGTAGAATTGCCAGAAGATGTAAAAGCACAATTATTACCTGATGAGCAATATACAAATGCACGTTTCATCGAAGATCAGGAAGCTTGGGATGAAACAGTGGCTGATTTGGCTACATCTTGGCAGGAAGAAGTGGTAGCGTATGCGCAATAAAACAGTGTTTGTTTTATTGGATGGTCTACAAAGTGAATATGCAAAAGAACATTTAGGTTATCTAGAACATTTATGTGAAAAACAAAAGGCAGCAAAATATGAAGTGCTAGGAGAACTTCCTAGCGCTTCACGCCCTATGTATGAAACGATTTTTTCGGGATTAGAACCATATGTTCATGGAATAGTAAATAATTCTATTTGTCGCTTATCTACAAAAGAGCATTTGTTTTCATTACTTCACAAGGCAAAGAAAAAAAGTCTTGTTTTGGCTTATTATTGGGTGAGTGAATTGTATTTAAGCGCTCCTTTTGATAAGAACAAGGATATATTTCATAAAGATTCTCATTCCTGTATTGATCAAGGCTTTTTTTACTATGAAGATACTTTTCCAGATAACCATCTTTATTCACTTTCTTCAAATTTAATGAATCTAGATGAATACGATTTTGTGTTTGTCCATCCAATGAATATTGATGATGCAGGGCATAAATTTGGTGCTGGTTCTAAAGAGTATGCAGATGCAGTGATCAATAATGATAAATTGCTCTCTACTTATATTCCAGAGTGGATTAAAGAAGGATATAACGTAGTCGTAGCTTCAGATCATGGTATGAGCGAAATGGGATATCATGGAGGAAACAGTTTAGAACAAAGAAAAACAGCACTTTATATAGTGTCTGAACAAGTGGTTTGTGGATTCCATCAAAAAGAATTAACTACTTTGCAGATGGCTCCATTATTATGTAAACTTACAGGAATTGAACCTACAGCGGACATGAAAGAATTGGAGGTTGATTTCAATGAATAATTCTTTAAAAAAAAGTAGATTGTATTTGTTGGGATTACTTCCCTTCTTTTTGATTGCGTTTTTATTTGAAATATTACCTTTAGCTAATATTGTTGTAGAAAGTTTTTCTAAAACGGGAGGAAATGGATTTACTTTAGAACATTTTTTCAAGATATTTACAACACGACTTTATCAACAATCAATATTTAATTCGTTATGGATTTCAATTTTTTCGGCATTTATTGGAATTGTAATTGCTTTTTTAGGAGCTAAGGCAGCGAATGCAGCAAGTATCAAAATAAGAAATATTTTTACTAGTGTTTTAAATATAACAAGTAATTTTGCGGGTGTTCCACTAGCTTTTGCGTTTATGATCCTTTTAGGTAATGTGGGTATTCTGACTTTAATCGGGAAAAATTATGGTATAGGTTTTTTGGCAGACTTTGATTTATATACGATCAATGGTTTGTTATTAACTTATATATATTTTCAGATTCCATTAGCTACTTTGTTAATGTTGCCTATTTTTGGTGGATTGAAAAAAGAATGGAAGGAAGCTGTGGGAATTTTAGGAGGAAATAGTTTTCATTATTGGTTTAAAGTTGCAATTCCATCATTACTGCCTAGTATCTTAGGAACATTCTCTGTTTTGTTCGCGAACTCTTTGGCAGCTTATGGAACTGCTTATGCTCTTTTAAGTAATAATATTGCATTGTTACCTATTCGAATTTCTCAACAATATGTTGGAGAAGTCGTACAAAACCAGGAGTTTGGCTGTGCATTATCTTTAGTAATGATGGCTTTGATGGTGCTCTCTATTTTAATTACAAATAAATTACAAAAACGTGCCACAGGAGGTAGATCATGAAAACAAAAACACATGTTTGGGATGTAATAATTCTCTTGTTGATTGCAGCATTCTTGATTCTTCCTTTAGCATTGACATTCTTTTATTCTGTATTCACGCAGTGGACTGACATTTTGCCAACTGGATTTACTTTAAGTTTTTATGCAGGAATATTTTCGGATGGAGCTTTTATCAATTCGCTTTTAAGGTCGATTATTATATCGTTCGTTCCTGTTGTGATTTGTACGATATCGATTCTATTGGTCTTATATGTAATAACTTTATATGTTCCAAAAATGGAGAAATATATTGAAATATTATGTAATATTCCTTATGCCATCCAAGGTGTTATTCTAGCGGCTGGTGTTATTTCGTTATATTCGGGAAAACCAGGATTTTTGTCTAATCGTATTTTCCTTTTAGTAGGAGCTTATTGTATTATTATTCTTCCTTATGTATTTAGAGGGTTAAAAAATACGATAGGGGCTCTAAATGTTCAGTGTGTGATTGAAGCGGCTCAAGTATTAGGATGTTCAAAATTTCATGCTTTCTTTTCGATAGTGATTCCACAGATGAAAAGAGGAATCGTTTCAACAATGATGTTAGCTTTCACTATGTTGTTTGCGGATTTTGTTGTTGTAAATATGATTGCTGGAAGTTCTTTTAGAACTGCTGGAATTTACCTATATCAAACGATGTCTAAATCTGGACAAACATCAAGTGCAATTATAGTTATCTTATTTATTACTACTTTGATCATATCTACCTTAACAATGATAATTCAGAATAAACAAACGGTGAAAGGAAGGAAATCGTAATGTCATATATTGAGTTTAGAGGTATTTGTAAAAGCTATGATGGCGTAAATCAAGTGTTAAAAAACATTGATCTAAATATAGAAAAAGGTGAATTGGTTACGTTACTTGGACCAAGTGGATGTGGAAAATCTACATTATTAAGATCTTTGGCAGGGCTTGAAGAAATTAGTTCTGGAAAAATAATTTTAGATGGGGAAGACATCACTAATCTACCAGTTCAAAAAAGAGGAATAGGAATGGTTTTCCAACAATATTCTTTATTTCAGAATATGAATGTGGAAGATAACATTGCTTTTGGTTTAAAAATAGCTAAAGTTGATAAATTAGTGATTTCAGATAAAGTAAAACGAGCTATTGAGATGGTCGATTTAGTGGGAAAAGAGAAAAGTTATCCTTCTCAATTGTCTGGTGGACAACAACAACGTGTGGCAATCGCAAGGGCCATTGTTATGGAACCTAAAGTTCTTTTATTGGATGAACCTTTAAGTGCAATCGATGCAAAGTTAAGACGTGAACTTCAAGAAAAAATAAAGCATGTACAAAAGAAATTAAAAATTACAACTATCTTTGTTACGCATGATCAAGATGAAGCAATGATTATGTCAGATAGAATTCATTTGATGAATCAGGGAATTATTGAGCAAAGTGGAAGACCAGTTGATTTATATACGCATCCGGTTTCTAAGTTTGCTGCAGAATTTATTGGACATTATAACATTTTAGATAAAAGAAAATTAAACATACTTTTACCATTTGAAAAATTTGATGATGGATTCTATGCGATTCGTCCTGAAACAGTACATATACAAAGTGAACCAATCATGGATGATGGAATGTATGTATTTGAAGCAACAGTAGAAAATGTAATTTCCCGTGGAAATGTTTTAAGATACACTTTACGATGTGGAGATGTTTGCTTTACATCAGAAGTGTTGTTTAGAAGCTTTGCCTTGTTCGAAGAGGGACAAAAAGTTTGTGTTGGAATAGAACCTCATAATGTTCTTCCTATAAGAGATTAATATTTTATGGTCATGAATCGAGCTTTATGACCTTTTTTTGTTATGTATGTTACAGATAAGTATTATATGTATATTATAATCGGATTAGAAATCATTATTTTTATGGTATTAAATTTGATCATAAGAAAGCAGAAAAGAGGACTGGAGTATATTAGTTTGGTTTTTACAGTCTTAACAATAAGTCCTTTTTTTCGGTCTGCTGCAGAGTTAGAGTTTCGAAAAGTTTTTCTTTGTTGACGTATATAATCTCAACTAAGGAAGAATTCAGCGTGTAACATTAGAATATTTATGTTATTGATATATATATATATATATATATATATATATATAGACTGATGAATATGTGGTTTGACTAAAGATATATGAAGAAAAAAATTCTATCTATCAAAAATGGTGCAAAGGGGGGTGTCATTATACAAGCATGTTTATGGATGTCTAGATGTGATGAATGGAAGATATATGTTCATTTAGATATTACAACTTGTATTTAATCAGTATAGACAGTATAGAGTGGGCTTCATGATGGAAATATGTCTTATATCATAAATTATAGATGGGCTAGTTAACTGGAAATATGAACATAAATTATTTAAAACGGAATAGAAATAATTGAGAATTTATATTTTACAAATAGCTTATTAATCCGCTTGAGAAAAAAGCAGAGTAGAATCATTGTTTTAATCAATTTTGTTGTAATTGAATCACGTTGTTTTTATATTTTGCGTCAGTATGAATTAATTGACAATGCAAGAAGTAGGGGTGTAAAATTATCTCATCAGAAAGATTGAAGAAGGGAGTAATAGCAAATGAAAATCATCAAAATTTTTTTCAGCTTAGTGGTATCGCTTTCGATGTCTCTGTCACTAAGTGGTATTATTTCTACGCCGATTTTGGCTGAAGAAGAAAATGTTGATAAAATAACAGAAGATCAAAATGTTGTGAAAACACCAGAAGAGGAGGGCGAAATCACTGATAGTGAAGAACCATCTGTAACAGATGAAATTCAAGGTGAGAAAGAAACAGAACAAACCACAACACCAGAACCAAATGATACAGATGAATTGACTGAGACAGGAGTTGCAAAAATTGGTGATGTAATTTATGACACTTTAGATGCAGCAATTAAGGAAGCAGAGGAGGGTGCTACGATTACATTGCTAGGTGATGCAAGGATTGATGAAGGTTTTAATAAATCGCTCACATTCACGGGGAATGGAACTATTACTACAGATAAACAGTTAAAGAGTAATGGTGAAGGATGGATGTGTTTTGGGTTGTATGACCCAACAAGAGTTCTGACTTTAGATGGTTCTGGAATCACTTGGAATTGGACGTCTGATGGATCTTCACCATGGTTAATGTTATCTTTGTCGGGGACTTTTAATGTTAAAAATGGAGCTGCAATGAATTTCTATTTTGATAGTAGAACTACTGGTACGAGAAATGCAATTTATATGAATGCAGGTTCTGAAATAAATGTTTCTGATGGATCATCTTTTACCATTCAAGGTGTCGGAACATCAGGGAATTCAGGACAAGGTATTCAACTGGATTCAGCAGGAACAGCTAATATTAATGTAACGGGTGGTAGTACTTTCTTAATTGATGGTACTAATCGAGGATATGTAAATAGCCCTTCTATTTATGTGGATAATTCAACCTTTACAGTACAAAACTGCACATCAAATGCTTCAAACGGTGGTGATTTTACCGCAACAAATTCAGCTGTAGTAAAATATTTGAATAATGCAGGTCATGGTCTATCGGCTTCAAAGATTACTTTGAGCAATCATGCTTATGTGGAGTCAGATCATAATGGCCTCTATGGTGTCTATGCTAGAAGTGGATTTCAAATGGATGGAACTTCAACAATTGTTGTGACACATAATTCATATGATGGTGATTACTCTGGTCTTCAATTTTCTGCTGAAGTACAAGATGGCCATATTGAGTCAGGAGCTACAGTAACCATTACTGATAATTATTGTAGTGGGTTATCTAATAAAGGGATTGTAGTATTTGATGATGGAGTTAATCTAACCATTATCAATAATGTCAATGATAAGGGTTCAACCAGCAAAGGAGGAGGCGTATTTAATTTTGGAAATGGCCAATTAACACTTCCTGAAAATGCGCTAATATATAATAATAAGGCTGTTACAGCTGCTGATGATATATACAATGCTAAAACATCAACAATAAAAATTAGCGAACCAAGTGTTGGGCAGGAATTATCTACAGAACAAAATGATACAAATGAAGATCAGACTATAACAAATTGGTTCTATGACGGAGCAAATCCTAACTATAGCGGTAAGCTGGG
>CAMJQJ010000027.1 GCA_946408025.1 uncultured Faecalitalea sp. | reverse complement strand
ATGGTTGCGGGAGAAGGATTTGAACCAACGACCTCCGGGTTATGAGCCCGACGAGCTACCAGACTGCTCTATCCCGCGATGTGAATTAATTAAGATGGCGCAGAAGCTGGGATTCGAACCCAGGCGCCGCTCGCACGACCTACCGGTTTTCAAGACCGGACCCTTCAGCCACTTGGGTACTTCTGCATATGTATAATTGGTGGACCCTGTAGGACTCGAACCTACGACCCGCCGGTTATGAGCCGGATGCTCTGACCAACTGAGCTAAGGGTCCAAGTTAAACTCGTTGGTGGCTGGAGTGAGACTCGAACTCACGACCTTCCGGGTATGAACCGGATGCTCTAGCCATCTAAGCTACCCAGCCAAATTGATGGTCGGGACGACAGGATTCGAACCTGCGACCCCTTGATCCCAAATCAAGTGCACTACCAAGCTGTGCTACGTCCCGAAACAAAAATTAAATAAAATGGCGCGCCCAGCAGGAGTCGAACCCACAACCTTTTGATCCGTAGTCAAACGCTCTATCCAATTGAGCTATGGGCGCATAAAGCACATTCAGTGCCTATTTAATATAGCATAACAATCCATAATACGCAAGAAAAATATTTTATTTTTTTTAGATTTCGTTTTTTTCTTATCTTTACTTTCAAATTGACACTTAGTTTTATTGTGAACGAATAAAACAAGTGATAAAATTAAGCTATAAGGAGATGAACTACTATGAGCAAAATGGAAACAACAAAAGGGCAATTAATCGTTTCTTGCCAGGCATTACCAAATGAACCTCTACATTCTTCTTTCATTATGGGAAGAATGGCCATAGCTGCCAAAGAAGGTGGAGCTAAAGGTATTCGAGCAAATACTGTAGCTGATATTAAAGAAATCAAAGAACAAGTTGATTTACCAGTTATTGGTATTATTAAACGTGAATATGGCGATAATCCAGTTTATATCACACCTACAATGAAAGAAATCGACGAACTTATGGAAGTTAAGCCAGATGTTATTGCAGTCGATGCTACTTGCCGTCAAAGACCTGATGGAAAATCATTAGATGAATTTGTAAATGATATTCGTACAAAATACCCTGATCAATTATTAATGGCAGATTGTTCAACACTTGAAGAAATGCTACACGCAGACGAAATCGGATTCGATTTTATCGGAACAACTCTTGTTGGTTATACTGAAGAAAGTAAAGGCGACAAGATTGAAGCAAACGATTTTGAAATCATCCGAAACCTACTTGCAAAAGCAAAACATCCTGTAATTGCCGAAGGCAATATCGATACCCCACAGAAAGTTCGCCGCGTTCTAGATTTAGGCTGCTATAGTGTCGTTGTAGGATCTATCATAACTCGTCCACAAGTAATCACAAAGCGTTTTGTTGATGCAATTAAATAATAAAAAAGCCACGACCATTTCGTGGCTTTTTATTGAATTTGATACCAATTAATTTGATTATAATATCAAAAATATACTTTCAATTTCCACTCATTCACATTAATGTAAAAGCATTGCATTTTAGAAAATAAACTTGAGGTAAATCAAAATGAACACAAAAATACGATTAGCTAATTTTTCAGATTACCAACAGGTATTAAAGATTCTAAACCAAGTCCATGATCTTCATGTTAAACTTAGACCTGATATCTATAGGAATACAAACAAATTAATGAACAAGGAAATTTTTAAAGAAAAAATCGAATCCAATTGTTACTATGTAGCCGAAATCGATGGAGTTGTAGTAGGAATATTGGATTTGATATTTAAAAACATAGATTCTCCTGCTCACAACAAAAGAAAAATTATTTTAATTGATGTAATAGGAGTAGATATTAACTACCAAAACCTGGGCATTGGAAAAAAATTACTAGATAAAGCAAAACTTTTAAAAGATAAATACAAATATGACAGTATTGAATTAAATGTTAATTCCGCAAATCTAAGAGCATATAGCATGTATAAAAAATACGGATTTAAAGAAAAGTCCATAATTTTAGAATTGTAAAATTCAATCTATTTCGGAGGTATAATATGGATCACACCAAATTGATTGCTCCTTGTGGTATGGATTGTAGATTATGTCAAGCTTTTCAAGGAAAAGGGCTTCCATGCCAAGGATGCGGTAACACAAGTTCCAGGAAATCATGTCAAAACTGTTCTATTTTAAATTGTAAATGCAAAAAAGAATTTTGCTATGAATGTTCTTTCTACCCATGTTCTAGATTAAAAAAACTCGATAAAAGATATAGAGAAAAGTATAAAATGAGCATGATTAACAATCTAGAGTTTATTAAAAAAAATGGCTTACCTAAATTTATAGACTTGCAAAACCAGATTCACCAATGTAAATCTTGTGGAAAGCTTAAAACTGTTCACCAAGATTATTGTATATATTGCCAGAAAAAAGACAGTAATCACGAGTGATATATTCTTCTATTTTTAAAACAATGAATATAGAATAACTCACATATCATTTGCTTTTAAAAACGAAGGAAACGTCCTAACAAAAACAAAAGTTGTAATCATTGTTGCAATAACATCTGCAAGTGGTTGAGCAAAAAAAGCACTCTCCGCCACAAATAACATAGGCAAAATCAACAAAGAAAAAATATAGATAACTTTTCTAGTCATTGACAGCATTAAAGATATTTTCACATTGGACAATGCAGTAATTCCATCAACCAAAGCATACTGTATCGCCATTGGAATGATTCCTAGTATAAATATACGAATCGCCTTTATTGCAATTGGCGTTGTATTTGCATCACTAGTAAATAGCGAAACAAATGTTCCTGAAAATACCATCATTACCACAAACATAAGAGTACAAAAACTCAGCGCTAATATTATAATCGTCTTAAAAGATTGTTCTATACGGCTTCGATTTTTTGCCCCAAAATTATAACTAATAATAGTTTGCGTACCACTAGTAATACCTAGAAGTGGCCCCGTCACCAAAAGAAAACAACTTTGCGCTATTGTAGCAGCTGAAATTAATATATCTCCATAACCCGGCCCTCCAGCTTTTTGTAAAATGGTATTCATCAATATAATAATTATCGAATCACTAGCAATAATTGCAAAAGGAGAGAATCCAAGTTTAAAAATCTTTTTAGCAAAATCAATCCTAAATATATCTTTTTTAAGACGTATAATTGAGTTTTTGCTCATCAAAAAAGCCAAAACAAATATAGACGAAAAAATCTGAGCTATAACCGTTGCTATAGCGGCTCCTGCTATCTGCATTTGAAACACACGAATAAATAAAGCATCCAAAATTATATTTGTAATAGCACCTACAATTACACTACACATTGCAATGGAAGCAAAACCTTGACAAGTTATGAAATAATTCATTCCTATTGCCATTAAAGCAAAAAAAGTTCCAGTCGTATATATTGTTAAATACGTATTTGCATAAGGATATAGGGCATCACTCCCGCCAAACCAATAAATCATAGGTTGTCTTAAAAATAAAAATAAAATCGTTAACAAGATAGAGATACAAAATAGCATTGTAAAACTTGTATAGAGTATTTGCCTTGCTTCATCTATCTTTTTTTGTCCCATTTTAATAGACATAAAAATGGAACCTCCTATACCTACTAATGTACCAAAAGAAGACAATAAAGTGACTATAGGTCCGCAAACCCCTATAGCTGCCAAGGATTGATTTCCTATTTCAGCAATTTGCCCTACAAACATCCTATCAACAATACTATATAAGACATTAACTAACTGTGCAATCATAGCAGGAACAGCCATAGATAGTACCAATTTCAATATTGAGTCTTTTCCTAAATCTTTATTCAAAAACAACCCCTCATTTCATTTCAGT
The DNA here is from genome assembly GCA_946408025.1 of uncultured Faecalitalea sp. GTDB lineage: Bacteria > Bacillota_I > Bacilli_A > Erysipelotrichales > Erysipelotrichaceae > Faecalitalea. The sequence goes on along the minus strand of CAMJQJ010000027.1, from coordinate 16,982 downwards.
TTATTATATTATTAACTGTTTTAAAAAGTCTATATTCTAATAAAAAAAGGATGTGAGAAACCTCAATCATTTAAGCCAAATTTCACAACATCCTTCTTTATTTTAACAATTAATTATTAAAGACCTTTATCCACTAATTCTCTCACAACTGAATCCTTTATTATTAACCCTTCTTTTTTAAGAGCTTTAATTTTTCCCTCAAATTGTGGCAAATATTTTTGATGAGCCACTAATAATTCATCGCAAACTCTCTTTGCTGAAGCCCCCATAGGTATCAAAGGATTGATAGTAAAAGCCTCCAGAAGTGCTCCATAATCTCCAGTCACAGCAGCTTCAATTGTACATTCCTCCATAGCTTTCATTACCTGTAACCATCCTCGCGGCGCACTTGGTAACGATCCCCACGCAAGTGGTCTAGCACCATTACCACCAATCAAACAACTCACTTCAACAATTGCGTCATCATTTAAATCTGAAACCGCTCCATTATTCTGTGTGCTCACGACCATATGTATATTCTTATTATTGTAAATAGCATTTATACACTCACAAGCAGCATCACTATAATATGCTCCCCCTCGCTTTGAAAGTTCAACAGGTTTATGATCCAACATTGGATCTTTGTACAAATCAAATAACTGCTCTTCTGTCTTTTTAACCTGTTGTCCACGTGTTCCTATGGAATTCATTTCTTCTATACTATGTTCCACCATTTCTTCTTGACGATAATAATAACGATGATACCCACACGGAATCATACCTAAATGCCTAATCTGATCATCAAAAAAAGGTACATTATTAATATTTGCTGGCAATCCAACATCTTTTCCATCTAACATAGCTTCTATGATTTTCGATGTTAATTCGTTTCCTTTATTGTCAAATACTTTATGCCAATGAAAATGGTTTAAGCCCACAAATTGATAGTTCATATTTTCTTTATCAAAGCCAATTGCTTCCGGTTCTTTCATCATTGCAATAACCGGAACATTACAAAGACCTATGCAACGTTTCCAATGCCCATACTTGATAACAGCTTCTGTTATCATCCCACTTGGATTGGTAAAGTTTATCAACCACGCATTAGGACATAGCTTTTTCATATCTTCTACAATACCCAAAATAACAGGAATCGTTCGTAAAGCTTTAAAAATTCCTCCAGCACCATTTGTTTCCTGACCAAGCATTCCATATGACAAAGGTATTCTTTCATCTTTTATTCTCGCCTCTAAAAAACCAACACGGAATTGTGTAGTAACAAAATCAGCATTTTTAAGCGCTTGAGTTCGATCTAATGTTGCATAGATTTTCACATCATAACCCGCAGCATCCCACATTCTTTGCGCCATTTCAGCGTCGATAGACACTTTTTCCATCCCTTCTTCGACATCAACCAACCAAATTTCTTTAATAGGTAGTTCATGATAACGCTTAATAAAGCCTTCCATTAATTCAGGAGTATAGCTACTGCCTCCTCCAATAGTTGCAATTTTAATTCCTTTACTCATTGAATTTACTCCTTTCTTCTCTCTACAGACACACATTAAGTTAAAAATTAATTTATTACAATAGATTTCTATAATCTAGAGAAATTATTCCAGAGAAAGTAAAAAAAGCATCAAAAAGCTGAAACTTTTTGACACTTTTATATATTTCTATCATCCATATATTCAATGGAATTTTGTATATACCTAGTATTTTTATTATAGTCTAAATTGTAGATGCAGCTATAAAGTACATCCATCATATATTGAAGAGCTATATGTGATGAAAACTGAGAAATTCTGTTACGTAAATTTTCTAAATTACTAATCCCCAAATAATGAGAAACAAGTCCTGGATATAAATTACTTCCTATCCTTCCTATCAGAATGACCGTAATATTTTTTTCTTTTAATTTTTTTAAAATTGTTAATATCCATGAAGCTTTCCCCGAATAAGATAAAATAACCGCCACATGAGAGGAATCACTTGCCAAAGCATTTAGTCTTTGTTCATAAAAACTTTCAATACAATTAACTTTTTTGCCTATCGTTAACATTTTATCTCTAAAATTTTGAGCAATATTTGCATTATGTGCATGTGTATAAATATCAAGAATCTGACAGCCATTCAATATCTTAGAGATTTCATCCAACTTTTCATAATCAATACACGAAAAAGTATCCTTAATCGTAATGTCATAAAGTTTTAATAAATTATCTGCAATTTCTCTAGGTGTGTCCAATATTTCAAAAGGATAATTCACATTAATTAATCCATCTTTGTTTTCACAGATTACACTCTCTTTTGCTAATTGAACCTTAAAATCATTGAATCCATGAAAACCCAATTTTTTACAAAATCTAAGTATTGAAGACTTAGAAACAAACAGTATTTCCGATAACGTCTGAATTGAAAAGTTGATAACGTCATCTTTATTTTCAAGAATATATTGAGCGATATTTTGCTCTATTGGTGTCAAATCCTCTGCAAGAGCAATCAATTTATCTATTGTCATTTATATCTCCTTTCTACGCAAAAGAAACTAAAATTATTTTAAACAAAAAAGAATAAAGTTTCATTTCTATTATAATCTATACTTTTAAGAAAAACTTAAATATAATGACTATATTTCTTTCCATAAATAAAAAGCAGTTATCTATATTATATGTAAATAACTGCTTTCCTACTTAATCAAATAAATTTAATGTCATTTATTAATATATAAATACTTGCTTTTTGAATCCATAATGCCACCAATATTTGTCACATTATTATATCCAATTTTCTCCAAAATTTTACACGCTTTATAGCTTCTTGCGCCGCTTCGACAATAAACAAATAATTCGCTTGAACGATCTATATCTAAAGTTTCTATCCTAGATAATGGACAATTAATACTGCCAATTATGTGTTCTGATGCATATTCATCTTCTTCACGAACATCTAAAAATATGACTTTAGAATCTTTCTTACCCTCTTGAACATACTCATCAAAAGATTTTCTTCTTTTAAAAAACATAAAATTCTCCTTTAAAGTTTAAACATTTGCTTTGTCATACACGCTCAATTCGTTGTATTTGATTGCATGTTCTTCTATAAAACGCTAATGAAATTAACATGCATAAAGTTTCTGTAATAACAAATGCACTCCATCCTATCTCTAACCCAAACAAATTCATCAAGACATAAGACAAAGGAATCAAAAAAACCAATTGTCTACAGAGAGTTATCATTAGAGAAGCCTTTGAAAAGCCTGTCGCTTGCAGAGCAGCCCCCAAAATAACATTTATTCCTGCCGGTATAAAACATAAACCTATTATTCTTATTGCTGGAATACCAATATCTAACATTTGCTTACTTGCATCAAATAGCGCCAACAAAAGATCAGGCATCCCCCAAGCTAAGCATGTACCTAAAAACATTATACATATCGTTAACAATAAAGAAAAACGAACTGCTTTAAAAATTCTATCAAAATGACGAGCACCATAATTGAAAGAAACTATTGGAATCAAAGCATTGTTGATTCCATTTACAGCCATAAAAATAAACGTAGAAAGCTTAAAATAAATGCCGAAAACTGAAACCGTAAGTGCGCCATAAGCTATAAGTATCATATTCATAAAAACTGTCATGAAACTCATAATAGACTGTATCAATATTGCTGGAACCCCAATCTGGTATATTTCTTTAATAACTATCAAATTAAGAGAAAAATCTTTAAAATTGACTTCGACTTCTTTGATTTTTTTATTAGTAATCCAAATTCCAATCATCATTGCTATCATTTGACCAAGTACGGTTGCAATTGCGGCTCCTTTAACCCCAAAACCAAGTACAAAAATAAATATTGGATCAAAAATAATGTTTATTAAAGCACCCACACCCTGCATAATCATATTATAAAAAGCATGCCCTGTTGCCTGCATTATTCTTTCATATGCAATTTGGACAAATACAAATACTGAAAGAGAAGTACAAATAGACAAGTATTCTTCTCCTAATTGAATAATCAATGAATCATGCGTAAAAAGATTTAAAAAAAACGTAGTCCCAAATAATCCTAAAATAGCGAAAACAATTCCACTTATTACCGATAATATCAAACCATGACACAATACTGATTGTGCTTTTTTTTGCTCATGTTGCCCTAAATAACGAGACATCATTGCATTAATACCAACTCCGGTTCCACAAGCTACTGCCACCATGATCGTTTGAATGGGAGAGCATAATGATACTGCTGCCAAAGCATCTTCGCTTACACGAGCAACAAACATACTATCAACAATATTATAAAGTGCTTGAACTAACATTGAAATCATAATTGGAATTGACATTGTCAAAACCAATTTTTTTATCTCCATTACTTCCATTTTATTTTCCGTCATCCTTTTTCACTCCTTACTTATTCCCTGAACAGTTTCATAGGGGATGTTCAAGAAAAACGACGATATAAGTTATTTTATCACGAAATAATTTTGTTTTTGAAATTTCAATCTTCTAAATGAATTTCCTTTAAACACATTAAAATCCAAACAATGGCAACTCCTAAAATAATATGTGAAATCCCAGCAACACCAGATAATGACGCATTCATAGCTGCACTAAGATCATATCCCATAACCTGTAAGATTCCTCGAACATAAAACATGAAAACCATCAAAGGCAAGCCTATATTATATAAAATAATCGCATTACGCATTCCTTTAATCTTTTCTAAATCAGTATGCATAGAGAAAAACGCTAGAATCAAAAACATTATGGTTCCTAACACAAAAAAATGAATATGCGTAAATGCAAGGGTTGTAGTCCCCTCAAAATCAAGAAATTTTGTAAATTCTCTGTAAAACACTCCACTAATCATCGCTAAAATTGCATAAATAATAGCTAAATTAAAATATTTTTTCATTTTTTAAGCCCTCCTTTTTTTCATCAATAAAATTAACACCAAACATTATTCCTGCCATTGTTAACGCAGCACCTAGTCCAGTATAAAACACAGCAATAAACAAAGTAGGTACAACACCTGAATACCTTAATAAAATTCCCCCAATCATCATAAATGCCATGATTAAAAATGAGGACTTATCAAAAAAATTCCAAAAATATTGTTTCTCACTCTCTAGAGCTCTTATTCGAATCGTATGTTTTTTAACTAATCGACTAAAAATAAATATGTAAAAAATGCTAAACACTAAAACTGATAGAATAACATTTGATAAATATACACTATGTTTATAAGCTTGAACTCCGATTCTCAAAATATTAAATCCTGCTATAAACCACACTAAAGATGCTATAGCTAATAACCAATTTCTATTTACTTTCATATTTCCTCACTTTCTAATATATACATCTGCGAATAACATATAACAATCCATCACAATTATCTTGTTTTCGCAAAAGCAAATTAATCAAATTATCAAAAACAAATTCAACAAATTGTTCTTTCGTCATTTCTTCATTAAAAAAAACTGTATTTACTTCTTTATCTTGATTAAGGCAATCTAACAACTTGTTTTTAATATTTTGAAAATACTTCTCCATTGCAGCTCTACCTCGTACTTTTTCCATTTTTGGTAGAATATAAACATGTACATTAAAAAAATCAGGATAACTTTCACTTCCTTCTTGAATCAAATAAAATAAATCACGTACTTTTTCATCAAAGCGATTACCTTCAAAATTGAATTTATGCAGTATTTCTTTCCAAATAGAATCAATCGTATCTAACAACAACATGCTCTTGCTTGGATAATAATTGTATATAGATCCAAGAGCAACATTGCACCTAGAAGCAACTTCCCTCATATTCAAACTATTTAGCCCTTTTTCTTTAAAAATTTCTTTGCACGCATTTATAATTTCCGAATTTGATGTTGATTTATTTTTCACTATATCCTCCTATATGAACATTGTTCATATTATAGTTTTATAGACAGATTGTCAACGGATTTGATTTTAACACCTATATTTTTTAACATTGACAGTCATTATAAAAAGAATATAATAAGCTTGCTCATTATATGAATTCTCATTGTTGGAGGTTATATGGAAAATATTCATTTTTTATTAATGAAATCTAATGCCTTGTTATCTAAAAAAATATTAAAACAGGCAAATAAAATCGGTTTATCTCCAGGTCAGCCCAAAATACTAGAATATCTATCTACGCATGGCGAAGCCGAACAAAAAGCAATTGCTGCTTATTGTGAGATCGAACAAACTACTGTTGGAAATATACTATGGCGCATGGAAGATATAGGTTTGATCATTAGAAAGAAAAAGCCAGGTAACCGCCGTTCTGTCTATGTATCTCTTACAGAAACCGGAAAAGACTATGCTTCAAAATTAAGTTTGATTTTTGCTTCAGAAGAAAAAGCAGCACTTACAGACTTTTCTAAAGAGGAAATAGAAATGCTATTAAATTTATTAAACAAACTATATAACTCAATGAAGAAGGAAGCGATAGAATGAAAAACAACAAACCTAATCATATTTTTAAGAGATTTATCTTATTATGCTCAGGTCTCATCATTATGGCAATCGGTGTTGCTTTCTCAATAAAAGCTGGTTTAGGAACCTCCCCTATTTCAAGCGTTCCTTATGTTACCGCAAAAATTTCTGGACTATCTGTTGGCATTACTACAATCATCATGAATGCTTTATTCATTATTATACAAATTTGTATATTAAATAAAGAATATGATTGGTTTCAATTATTACAGTTTCCTGCAGCCATTTTATTTGGTTCAACAATCGATATAGCTGTTTTATTTATAGATTTTATTTCGATTTCATCATATTGGCAGCAATGGATACTATGTATTTTGGGCATTATCTTTCTTGCATTAGGAATCAGTTTTGAAATTCAAGCAAATTTAGTTACAACAGCCGGAGAAGGAGTAGTATTAGCTATCTGCAAAGTTTTCCCTATAAAATTTGGGAATATGAAAGTTATTTTTGACATAACACTAGTTACTATATCTGTTTTATTGTCCATTATATTTTTAGGAGAACTCACAGGAGTTCGCGAAGGAACAATAGCTGCCGCTATTTTGGTTGGTTTAATTACAAAAAAAACAAATATCTTGACGCAAAAACTCTTTAGTATAGAAAAACATTAATTAGAAAATGAAGGTCAGTTTATAAGGGAAAGGATATATTATGAACGAATCATCAAAAAATGAAAATCATTTTTTAACTTGCGAAAGGAACTGGGTTTACTATGCTTTAATTACAGTTGCAGGTTTTTGGGGATCCTATACATATTTACTTAAAGGTAACATCTTTTGTAATGCACAAACCGGAAACGTAGTCCTAATGGCTATGGCTTTAGGAAGCGCACAATGGATTAACGCATTATATTATCTAATTCCAATTTCTTCATATATTATGGGAAGTTTCATCTCTGAACTCGTTCCTAACCCAATAAAAAATCATTTTTTTATCCGATGGGATACTCTATTGATACTAATTGAAATTTTGGCAGTTATTAGCCTTGGTGCTTTACCAGAGAGCGTACCTGTACAAATTTCACAGGTTACTATCAATTTTATCGCCTCAATGCAATATAACACTTTCCGACAAGCAGAAGGTGTTCCGATGGCAACCACTTTTGCTACTAATCACATTCGCCAAATTGGCGTTGGTTTGGCAAAAGAGATCCAGCATCGAAATTCACACAAAAAAAAGCATCGTAAAAAGTTAATCAAACATACCAAGATGTTATTCTTTTTTGCGACTGGAGCGACAGTAGGAACAATCTTAAGTCATATTTTTATCGGAAAAGCAATCTGGTTTACTGCATTTCCTTTAAGTATAATTTTTGCGACATTACTTCATGCTGATTTGACAAAAGAGAAAAATATTTTTTATCAGAAGCCATCAGGTCATTGATGATAATTTTACTTCTGAATATAATCTATCAGATAAACACCCCTCCTTATTGGTTTACTCAATAAAGAGGGGGTGTTTGTTTATATGAAGAAAGTCTATGAAATTGTAGATAATACATTCATACTTTTTAATGTATTTTCAAAATCCACTTCCGGTTCCAACGAAATAGCGTTTGAATATCCCTTTTCTTTTAGAATTTCTAAAATTCGTTTAAAATCAATATCTCCTTCAAGAAGCGCTCTATGAACAAAAGGTTTCTTTTGATTAGGATCAAAATGATAATCCTTGATGTGAATATGTTCTATATATGGAAAAATCAAATCTAATTCCTCAAGTAAATTTTTACTTAAATATTCTTTAGGTACATTTTCTTTGTAAGCTCTATATGAGTTTGCAGGATCCCATAGCAATCTTAAATTTGGGCTACTGATTGCTTGAATCACTTCATATGTCATCTGTCCTTTCGGTAAATGTGAATATGGACAATTTTCCAAAGCTAAAACAATATCATTTTCTTGTGCAATGTTTACCGCTAGTTTTAAATTAGCAATTATATTTTCTTTATCAACCTTTCCTCCAAAAGGTGGTTTACGATTATCCGGAAACCGAAATGGAAATACACGTATAACATCTGCATTCAATTGTTTGGCAATGTAACAAGCCCGCTTTAAATATTCTAAATGTTTTTCTACATTTCCTTCAATTGCAAAAAAATCCGGATTAAACAAAGAAACTTGATCTGTAGCATATAAAGGGCACAAAAAGTATACTGTACTAGCAATACTCGTTACTCTTAAATCAAATTGATTCAATAATTTTTTTACTTTTTCAATTTCTTCATCGTTGATTTCTTCGATACTTTTTCCAAACACATTATGAAGCTCAACATATTTATATCCTTCTCTTTTGATAATTGGTAAAGCCTTTTCTAGATCCATATCGACTTGATCTGTAATAATAGATTTTTTCATATAAACCTCCTTAATATGAATACTTTTTAGATAGACGTTAATATCATCGATTGCTACTCTATACTTCTTAAATATATCAATATGTAATGTATATGTCAATATAAACGAAAATATATTTGACTTATTTGTAAATGTTATGTAATATAAATATGGTGATAAAATGGGCGTTAAATACATTGATGTTAAAAATGATATTTTAAAAAAAATTCAAACAGGAGAATATAAAGAAGGGCATTTGATACCAAGCGAAATCGAATTGGCAAAAAATTACGGAGTCAGTCGCCCTACAATTAGACAAGCCATTGGCTTATTAGTTGAGGATAATCTCCTGGAAAGAAAAAAAAGAAGGGGAACAATTGTTTCTTTAAGAAAAGTCGAACAAGCATTCACACAGGCAATTGATAGCTTTGATTCCCAAATTCACGCAAAAGGATGCACTTCAAAAACACATGTGATCTCATTCCAAAAAGAAGTAGCTAATAAAGAAGTAAAAAACATCTTAAATTCCGAAACAGTATATAAACTTGTTCGCTTACGTTACATAGATGACTTGCCAAATGTATATGTAACCACATATATTTCATGCAACATCTTTCCAAATTTAGAGAAATATGATTTTGCACAAACATCTTTTTATAGCATATGCGAATTATATGGGCATAAAGTCACAACTGTAGAAAGAGAATTAGAAATCACGACCTCTGATGCCACATTATCTGATTTATTACAAATTGAACCAGAAAGCCCATTATTTTATTTCAAATCAAAAGGATTTGATCAAAACGGTATACCTGTTGAGTATTCTATTTCAAAATATCGTTCCGATACGAGCAAATTTGTATTCACACTGAAATCTGAATAGTTTTAAACTCTTAGTAAGATTTTCTATTAAAAAAGCCTATTTTGATATTATTCCAAACTTCGGATACATATCATTTTAGGCTTTTTAATATATCTAGTTAGAAACCAAACAAATCTTATAGTTATAGCCATTCATATAATACTTACTGCACTCAATGGTCCAAGCTTATATATATTGAATTATACTAATACATCCTTGTGTATTTGTTAAAATAGGCTTCATTATGATCCTCATTACCATCACAATTTAAAGATGCAAAAACAGGAACTTCGCAATTATTTTCAATCAGATACTTTGCACAGGCTACGTTGATGCTCTGAGCAATAAAAGCATTCGCCATACTGCTCGTAGGACACATTTTTTCATGAAGTCCTGGAACTTGTAGTATACAATCACCAACAACACCACAATTATCAATAACTAAATCTGCAATATCAATCAATTTCTTACCACTCTTATGTCTTGAAGTGACACTATCTGAATGGTTTTTGCTAGTAACCGCAATAACATAAGCTCCTTTTGATTTAGCTTCTAGTGCCATTTCAATCGGATATGCATTTCTACCTGAATTCGATGTGATTAATACGACATCTCCCTTAGAAACATTATATAATTCCACTAATATTTTGGCATAGCCAGAGAGTCTCTCAATATAAGAGCTTTTGGTTGGGTGTTCTGTCATTGTTAATTCAGTTGTCAAAATTGGAACCACAAATGCCAATCCGCCAGCACGTGCATAAAATTCCTCTGCCATAGTATGAGAATGCCCGCTTCCTGTAACAAAGAATTTATGTCCTTCCATAAATGATTTACCGATGATTCTGCCGGCTAGTTCTAATTTATCGCCTTGTGTTTCCTGTAATTTATTTAAAATTTTTAATCCCTCTTTAAACACTTCGTTCATAAGTTCCTCCTTTATATACTAATTGTATATATTTATTATAGAGCATATCTTCATATCATAAACTTCTTCTTACTTTGATATTATAGTTTTTCATATTTATCCATGCTTCTTGAAGCTATGATATTTGCTCCTGTATCACATACATTTTCTATTATGATGTCTTCATATTTGACTGGAGCTTTTATCCTTACTTCTTTTAGCTTTTTCATTACGTCAAACATTTTGTCTTTGGCAACTGCTTTATCTGTCATAACAGGTAACATAGGATGAATAGCACCTTCAATTCTCACAGTTGATGTAAGTATACGTTCTGGATGAATCAACTCTTTACAAGCATATTTTTCCCCTCTTGGACATGAGTTTCCTGTCACTAAATTTATATTTTTCATGTCATCCATTTCAATTTGTAGATGACATCCCATTGGACAAATAATACATATTAATTCTTTGATCATATTTCACTCACCCTCACTTTCAAGTCGAATGAAATATTATTTATTTCATCTTTTTTTAAAGTTATCCTTTCCATATTTGCCGGTAACATATATTTTTTCTTAACAGATTTTATTACTCTATCTCCATCTAGAAACTCAACTTTACTTTCTTTATAGGGTTTATTAACACGAAAATAAAATGTAACTTTTTCTTTTACATCCTTGTTTAATCTTTGCGGAAGCACATAATTAACTCCCTCAAGCGGAAATACATTGATTAAATTTGGCGTTGTTGTATATGATAAAATGTCTTCTGCTACAAAACGTCCTACTAATTTTGACTCCATTGTTACAAAATCAACCAAATCATGAACATGCAAAGCATTTCCACATGCATAAATGCCCGGTACAGTTGTTTCAAACCGATCATTAACGAGTGGGCCTTTAGTATGAGCATCTAATTGAATACCTGCAGTCTGTGTTAAACTCGTTTCTGGAATCAATCCTACAGCTAATAGCAATGTATCAACCCAAAAATCTTTCTCAGTTCCTTTTATTAGTTTCTTGTTTTTATCCACTTTGCCAATCGTAATCTTTTCAACATGCTCTTTACCTTGAACATCTATTATTGTATGTGATAAGTAAAGCGGAATATCGAAATCTTTTAAACATTGTACAATATTTCTCATTAAACCATTAGAATAAGGCATTATTTCCGCAACCCCCAATACTTTCGCCCCTTCTAACATCATTCTTCTGGCCATGATCAACCCTATATCACCACTACCTAAAATAAACACTCTTTTTCCAACTAATATATTCTCAATATTCAAAAGCTTTTGTGCTTCTCCTGCTGTATATATTCCCTTTACTCGTACTCCTGGAATTGAAATTGCTCCACGATTTCTTTCATAACAACCACATGCGAGAATAATAGATTTTGCCTTTACTGAAACATAGCCCTCTTTTTCATTTACATAAGTAATCTGTTTATCTTTTGTTATTGATATAACAGTCGTTTCTAAGCGATAATCAATGTTATTGTTATTAACTTCATCTATTAATTTTTGAGCAAAAGAAGGACCTGTTAGCTCTTCATTATATACTTGAAGACCAAAACCATTATGAATACATTGCTGCAAAATACCTCCAAGCTCATTTCCTTGTTCTAAAATCAATATATTTTCTACTCCATTTTCCTTAGCAGACAGGGCAGCTGCCATTCCAGCACTTCCTCCGCCAATTACTGCAACATCTATATTTACCATTGTTTTGCCTCCGTCCCTAAATTTGAATGCTTTTCATCATACAGAACCTGAGCGAGAGGAATGTTTAACTCTTTAGATAAAATTTTTGCAACCTCTATTTCGCAAAAACCACCTTGGCACTTCCCCATGCCTGGACGAACGCGTTTTTTTATTGCCTTTATGGTCTTTGCACCACATGGAGAATGTATGGCATCTACAATTTCTTGATAAGATATTTTTTCACATTTACAAACAATTTTTCCATATAAAGGCTGAGTTTTGACCATATCATTTTTTTCTTTCTCACACAATTGATTCATTACCGGTGGCGCTTTTCTTTTGACATATTTCCTTTTTGGTAATAAATCTAAACATTTTTTTATATACTCTTGAATGACATATGCACTAATAGCAGGTGCACTAGCCAACCCCGGTGAATCAATACATCCTAAATGAATAATATTTTTATTTTTATATGAAGGCTTAATATAAAAATCACCATTATTTCCTGTTGGACGTAATCCACTATAGCTCCGGATCACTTCATGGTAAGGAATATTCTTGACAATTCGATTCAAATGATTTCTAACATATTCCAATCCCTCAGAAGTTGTAGAAAGATCTTCGCTTTCACAAATATTGCTATTTGGGCCTAACAATATATTCCCATGCGTTGTAGGAACTGCCAAAACACCCTTACCAACCTTCGTTGGAACTGGATAAATGATATGGTTCACAAATTTATTTGCCTGCTTAGACAAAACAAAGTACTCTCCTTTTTTATAAGTTATATGAAATGGAGATTTTTCAATCATATTAGCTATTTTTTCAGCTCCACAACCTGCTGCATTAATGATCACCTTGGTGTTGATAGCCTTTTTTTCTGTATAAACAGTAAAAAAACCTTGCTTTTCATCAATTTTATAAACCTTTTCCCCCAAGATTAAATCAACCCCATTTATAACAGCTTCTTCCATCAAAGCGATTGCACATTGCCATGGATATATTATTGCTGTGTCTGGAAAACTAATTGCCTTAATTACATCATCTGATATATTTACCTCATTTTTTACAATTTCTTCTCGCTCCATATAATGTGCTCTAATATTTCTTTTATCAGCTCTATTTTTTAGTTGATCAAGTATTTTGATTTCTTCTTTATCACATGCAACTACATATGCACCACATTTTTGATAGTCTATTTTTAGCTCTTTGCATATCTCTGGATACATTTTTGCACCTTTTACATTCAATTCAGATTTCAATGTTCCATCCTCAGGATCATATCCAGTATGAATAATCGCACTATTAGCCATCGTGGTTCCATTTGCAATATCATTTTCTTTGTCTATCACCGTGACTTTTAAATCATACTTAGACAAATCATGAGCAAGAAAACTACCGACAATACCTGCACCAATTATCACAATATCTTGCATTTTTGTCCTCCCATTATATTATTTAATTTTTTTAATAAGTTATCTCTGTTCTCATTTTATAACTTCTACTTTTTCAAAACAATGTTCCTTAAAGTCTTTTTACCGAATTTATATCAGAATAGATATAATCGTGATAGAATCATTTAAAAGGAGTTCTTATGATTAACAATCTTATTCAATTTTCCAATGAAAAATTTTATAGTTTTCTAATTCTTTTTTTACTTATTTTCATTTATATACTTTATATTCTCTTTTACAAAAAAAGAACAACAAGACAAATGTGTTACGAAAACCTAGATATACTGAAATATGTCTCCTCTATCCTCATAATATTATTTCATATCAATATTTATATGAAAGTGGTTTATAAGATAGATTTTATAATCACAGATGTCATCACTCGCCTTGCCGTGCCTTTCTTTTTTACTATTGCAGGATTTCTAATTGCTCAAAATGAAAACAAGGGACCCAATTACATCAAAAACTACTTAATAGAATTATTTAAAACATACCTTTTCTGGAGCATTTTATATCTTCCGTTTGGTTTAAGATACATAATAAACCTACATATTGCTTGGTATTTATATCCTATTGCTATTTTACTAGGTATCTTATATATAGGAATTTATTATCATTTATGGTATTTTCCTGCCCTTTTCTTTTCAATATGCATTCTATCTTTTTGGAAGAAAAGATGGTCTATTTCTCTATTAACTTTTATTTCATTTCTTTTACTGATCATCGGCTCATCTGAAAGTTATTTTGGTTATTTTAATGACTTTTGGCAAAACATTTTTCAAACCTATTATTTTTCTATTTTTTACACAACAAGAAATTTTCTTTTCTTCGGACTCTTTTATGTGACCCTAGGATACATGATGCAAAAGAAACAACTTGTTTGGAAAAATCAATACAACTATTTGTTAATTATTACACTTTTGTTTTTTACCTTAGATTGTATGATTGCGCAAACAACTCCTGGAATAGATCGAAATATTTTAATTAGTGCACCTTTCTTTGTTTTTTTCCTTTTTCTCCGTGTTTTATACTCCCCGCAACTTCTTCCATTTATTGATAAAAGAAAACTTCGTAGACTATCTAAATACTATTTTTTCGTTCATCCTTTTGTTTTAGAACTATTATTCTACTTCAAAGCATCGTATAGTATTCCTTTGATATTTTTTCTATCCTTGACAATGACACATATTCTAACTTTAGTATGTTTATATATCAAAAAACACTATCCTTCTTTACCTATGTAATTAGATAATTGCAATTTCTCTAAATTAAGATAAAAAAAGTGTTTTTCAAAAAATGAAAAGCACTTTCAACTATTTTATAGAAATAGTCATTTAATATTAATATGCATGCTCAGCTTTAAATGCTGTAGTATCCTCTTTATCTGTCAGCATTTTAGCAAATTTACACATCTCACTTAAAGCTTCGTTTAACCCTGTTCCACCTTTTTTAGGCATTTTCAAGATTGTAACTTTATCTTTGTATTCTTCAATCGCTTGTTCACATTCTTTAGACATGATCGCAAAAGCAGGAATACCAACCAATTCATTAATTGTTAATGCTGTTTTTGCAGCCATCAATCCATATCCTGCATAGTTGAAACAAGGACCACAGATAACTACATCTGGTTGAAAT
Organism: uncultured Faecalitalea sp.; assembly: GCA_946408025.1. Taxonomy (GTDB): domain Bacteria; phylum Bacillota_I; class Bacilli_A; order Erysipelotrichales; family Erysipelotrichaceae; genus Faecalitalea. Next base: position 1,585 of record CAMJQJ010000027.1, on the reverse strand, counting down.
TTTTTAGCCATAGCTGCGAATTTCTTTGCATTTTTTTCTGGATCTTCTTTGAACGTTCCATCACCACACCATAATGTAGCAATTACTTTTCCATCATTTTGATCCATAAAACGTTGGAACATACCACATGAACCAATAGCCATTGGCTTTCCGCCTATTGGAAGATCTGGAGATTCTTTTCCACCTAAACCCGCTTGGGTTTGGTCAAATATCATCATTACTTTCATAATTTTTTCAACTCCTTTTATGTATTTATTATAACCCTTTCTATACAATAAAAACAGGCTCTTAGATCAGATGGCCTGTTTTTATTTTACATCCTATAGATCATCAAGATCTAAATCATCAAATGAAATTTCTTCCTCTTCACCAGCGTTAGCTTCTGCATTAGCTTCATCTTCAAGATATTTTCTATCCAAAGTCTTAATGAATGGGAAGTATAATGCCATATTCATTGCTAACAAGAATAACTGCCAAACACTTGCTGTCCAAGATCCCGTTGATAACCAACCAGAGAATCCAATTGGAGTTGTCCATGGTAAGTTAACACCCGTTGTTCTTGGAATAATTTCCCAAACTGTTGCGAAGTATGAAAGAATCAAGTTCAAAAGTGGACACAACATGAATGGAATAATGATAATTGGGTTCAAAACAACTGGAAGACCGAAGATGATTGGTTCGTTGATTCCGAAGAATCCAGGAACAATTGATAAACGACCTAATTGTTTGATACGCTGAGATTTACATACTGTACACATCAAGATTACTAATCCAAGGGTAGAACCTCCACCACCGAAGTTTGTAAAGAAGTTTGAGAATGGGTTAGTAAAGATATAAGGTAATGGTTCACCAGCTTCGAAAGCTAATAACTGTTCTGCAGTCAATACGTTACCGATGAAGTAAACAGAGTTACATACAGCAGGACCGTTGATACCGAAGAACCATAAGAATGAACACATGAATGTGTATAATGCGTTAGCTCCTAAAGTATCTCCTAATCCAGAAAGTGGAGTTTGAAGTACAGCAACTACAAAGTCTTGAACATAACCAAATTCTGTGAATGAGAACAAGATACGAATCAAGAATGCAGCAGCCATTACAATACCACTTGGTACTAATGCAGCAAATGAATCTGTTACAGCAGGAGGAACACCTGCAGGCATCTTAATTGTCCAACCTTTTTTATAAGCATAGCAGAACAACCAAACACCTAAAATCGCAGCAATCAATGCCATGAAGATACCGTTTGGACCAATATAATCAAAACTTAATCCAGAAACTGTAACTCCTTCAACTAAATTTCCATCTGCATCTGAACCTAGATGAGAAGTTGGCATCATGATAAAGAATGCAACCATTGCAACAGCAGCACCTTGGATCTTATCGCCACCAAATTCTCTAGCCATTGCATAACCTGTACCTAGTGCAGTCAATAGACCAGTACAGTTGAATGATGCTCTTGATACGGCAGTAAACCATCCTGTCCAATCAGAACCTAAAATTCCTGTCCAAAATTCTTCCCATCCAGGAATTGGGAAGTAGATCGGAAGAGCGTCGTGTAGGGAAAGAGTGTAGATCTCGGTGG
>CAMJQJ010000026.1 GCA_946408025.1 uncultured Faecalitalea sp. | reverse complement strand
GTTTATCCATACCATCTTGAACGATTTTTTCTGTACGTGTATCAATAGAGCTGGTTGCTTCATCTAGAATTAATACGGGAGGATTAGCAACAGCTGCTCGGGCGATTGATAATAGTTGTCGTTGTCCTTGTGAAAGACTTTGACCTCCTGCTGTTAATTGAGTTTGATATCCGTGTTCTAAATGTTTAATAAAATCATGTGCATTGGCAAGTTTTGCGGCTGCGATACATTCTTCATCAGTTGCGTCTAGTTTTCCATAGCGAATATTATCCATGATTGTTCCAGTAAATAAGTTTGTATCTTGAAGGACAATACCAAGGCTATGTCGAAGGTCATCTTTTTTAATTAACTTCACATCAATTCCATCATATGTAATTGAACCTTTTTGAATATCATAGAATCGATTAATTAAGTTCGTTATTGTTGTTTTACCTGCTCCGGTAGCTCCAACAAAAGCAACTTTTTGACCTGGTTTTGCATAAAGGTTAATATCGTGCAGGATAGTTTTCTTTGATGTGTAGCCAAAGACAACATCATTAAAACGAACATCCCCTCTTAAAGGAACATATTCAACAGCACCATTGGTGCGTGGGTGTTTCCAACACCAGTGACCTGTATTTTTGTTTGTTTCATGTATGTTATTTTCTTCGTCATAATATACATTGACCAAAGTGACCTTTCCATCATCAATTTCAGGCTCTTCATCAAGTACAGCATAGATTCTTTGTGCACCTGCACCAGCCATAACGACAGCATTAAGTTGTTGCGAGATTTGTCCGATAGGAGCATTAAAAGAACGATTTAATTGTAAAAAAGCAGCTATGGTTCCAAGTGTTAAACCTGCAAGATTATTGATTGCTAAAATTGATCCTACGACTGCCGTAAAAACGTAAGATATATATCCAATGTTCATTACGATAGGCATTAATATATTAGCAAACATATTAGCATTTGTACTGGCTTCAAATAATTGTTCATTTAGCTTATCAAAGTCTTCAATACTTTCTTTTTCATGAGTAAATACTTTGATTACTTTGCTTCCTTCCATCATTTCTTCGATAAAGCCATTGACGATACCTAAATCTTTTTGTTGGCGACGGAAGTATTGGCTTGATTTCTTTGTAACAACTCGACTAGTTAAAACCATTATGCTTCCCATTACTAGAGTGACTAAAGCAAGGGGGATATTTAAAATAAGCATAGAAATAAATACAGAAATTATTGTGATTAATGAATTGATCATTTGTGGAAGACTCTGTGACAATAGCTGACGTAAAGTATCTGTATCATTGGTATAAATTGACATGATGTCACCATGCGCGTGTGTATCAAAGAATTTGATTGGCAATGTTTCCATATGCTCGAATAATTCATCTCGAATTGATTTTAAGGTTCCTAATGAAACAGTAACCATGATACGGTTAAATCCATATGTTGACAAAATACCGATTAAATAAACGCAAACCAAAGTGAAGATAGCGTGAATTAACGGAGTAAAATCAGGAGTGTCTTGTGATAGCATTGGAGTGATGTAATCATCAATTAATGTTTTTAGAAACATACTTCCATAAACATTTGCTGAAGCAGATATGATGATTAATATTAATACAGTAATACAGGCTAACTTATAATGATTAAAAGTTTCTTGAAGTACACGTTTTAATCCATAAATAGTACTATTCACTTAAATTTCCTCCTTTCTGTTGAGCTTCAAATGTTTCTCGATATTGTTTATTTGTTTTAAACAGTTCATCATGTGTTCCTAGACCAGAAACGATTCCGTCATCTAAAACAAGAATTTGATCAGCGTCTTGAATTGATGAAACACGTTGTGAAATGATGATCCTAGTTGTCTCAGGAATTTTTTCTAAGAATGCTTGACGAATAAGGGCATCTGTTTTTGTATCAACAGCACTCGTTGAATCGTCTAATATTAAGATCTTAGGTTTCTTTAATAAAGCACGTGCAATACATAGACGTTGTCTTTGACCACCAGAAACGTTTGTTCCACCTTGTTCAATATATGTGTCATATTTATCAGGCATTTTTTGAATAAATTCATCTGCCTGTGCTAATTTACATGCTTCTATGATTTCTTCGTCTGTAGCATTTTTATTGCCCCATTTCATGTTTTCTTTGATTGTACCGGAAAACAGGACATTTTTTTGTAACACCATTGCTACGTTATCACGCAAAGTTTTTAAATCGTATTCTCTAACGTCTTTACCTGCAACTTGAATTGATCCAGAAGAAACATCATATAAACGAGGTATCAATTGAACGAAACTTGTTTTTGCACTACCTGTTGCTCCTAAGACACCTAGTGTTGATCCACTTGGAATATGTAAAGATATATTATCCAACACAAAAGATCCATCATCATGTTTTCCATTTCCATAATTGAAATAAACGTGGTCAAATACAATATCACCATTATCTACTTCTTTTAAACCGTTTTCAGGAGATGTCAACGAACTTTCTTGCTCAATGACTTCAGAAATTCTTTGTGCACTTGCAACAGACATGATGACCATGACAAATACCATGGATAACATCATCAATGACATCAAGATACTTGTTGTATATGTGAATAAACTCATCAATTCACCAGTAGTCATAGATCCTCCAACGATCATGTGAGCTCCTAGCCAAGAAATCAATAAAATGCAGGAATACACACTTAGCTGCATCACTGGAGAGTTAAAAATAAGTATTTTTTCTGCTTTTTGTTGAATTTTAAAGATTTGATCACTTTCATTATGAAATTTTTCTACTTCAAACTTTTCACGTACGTATGCTTTTACAACACGAATTCCAGAAACGTTTTCTTGTACACTGGCATTTAAATCATCATATCGTCTAAATAAGCGGCGAAAAATAGGGTGTACTATAAAGGAAATACCAAATAATACAATACCTAGAAAAATAATGGCAGCAACAAAAATTAAAGCCAAAGTTTTATTGATCATGAAAGCCATAAATAAAGAAGATATTAGCATTAATGGCGAACGCACACAAACGCGGATTAACATTTGAAAAGCATTTTGAACATTTGTAACATCTGTCATCATACGGGTTATTAAACCGCCGGTTGAATATTTGTCAATATCTGCAAAAGCAAAATTCTGGATGTTTTTATATTCAGCTTCTCGTAAATTCTTAGCAAATCCACTTGAGGCAATAGCTGCGTGTTTTCCGCTTAAAGCTCCAGCTATTAAAGAAACAATGGCAGCTATTAGCATGATAAAACCATATTTCCATATTATATTCATATCCCCGTTCGCAATACCTTGATCGACGAGAATGGACATCAAATATGGAATTAAGACTTCCATGATAACTTCAACTGCTACATAGATAGGCGTTTTTATTGTGTTGATTTTATATTCTTTAATTTGACTACTCAATGTTTTTAACATGTGCACTATCCTCCTCTAATAAGTTGTTTTTTACTTTTGCAAGAAGACAGAATAATTGTTCTTTTTCTTCCTGTGTAAATCCTTTTGAAATGATACTTTCCACATAGTCAATGTGTTTTTTGATCTTTTTATCGATATCTTCAGCTTTATCTGTAATTTGGATGTAACGAATTCTTTTGTCATCGGGATTTTGTATTCGAATGACATAACCTTTCTGCTCCATTCGATTTAATAATCCTGTAACAGTTGGATTCGATATATGAAAAAAATCTTCAATATCTTTTTGGTTTACATGCGTTTTTTTGGAATGTTTCAAGTAGCGCAAGATATCGAGTTGGCTTCTGGTTAGATCAAATTCTTTTAATTCTTCATTCATTGATTTCTCTAATTGTAATTGGATACAGCGAAAGTAAAAACCATATCCATACTTTCTATTAATCATCATAACCTCCTTTTCCATAGCACGCTATATAAATTCATAGCACGCTATCTATTATAATGTGTATTATGAAGATGTCAATATAAATTGAACTTTTTAAAAAACTTCGCTATTATACATCTATGAGAAAAAATGAAGAATTTGTTGTTACTTGCATAGATGAAACAAATCAAGCAGCTGGAATTGCAAAGATCGATGATATGGTCGTTTTTGTTCCGGGACTTTTAAAGGGCGAAAAAGCGAATATCAAAATATTGAAAGTACAAAAAAGTTATGCTTTTGGAAAAATTATGCAACGATTAGAGAGTAGTAAAGATCGCATAGAACCAGCCTGTAAAGTTTTTAATAAATGCGGTGGCTGTCAATACCAACATATTGATTATCAGGCTCAATTAAGAAGAAAACATGACCAATTAGAAAAACGTATTTTAAGAAAACTTAAGGGTATTGAAGTAAGAGAAGTATTTGGAATGGAATATCCTTTTTATTATCGAAACAAAGCCCAATTTCCCGTTCAGATCAGAGATGAGAAAATATTGATGGGATTTTATCGTTTACACTCAAATGATATTGTCAGTTGTGATCACTGCATGATTCAATCTAAAAAAATTAATGATCTCTATAAGTTTATTCAAGAACATATTACTTTAGAAATGGCACAGGGGCTGCGTCATATATTGATGCGTCATGCCTATAAGACAAATGAATGTCAAATTGTATTTATAGGGTCAAAAAGGAATAATTTTGATGATTTAATTTCAAAATTAATTCATCGATTTCCTGATCTCAAAAGCATCGTATTTAACTTAAACACAAGAAAAGATAATGTAATATTAGGGGAAACCTATGAAGTGTTATTTGGACGTGACTATATTTATGAATCTTGTCTATCTAATAAAGTTAAACTTCATTTTAAATCTTTCTACCAAGTTAACCCAGTGCAAATGGAGGTTTTGTATGAGCAGGCTATAAAGGCTGCAAAGCTTAATAAAGATATGCGATGCATTGAGTTATACTCAGGTGTTGGTACGATAGGAATGGCTATTTCAAAATATGTTAAGGAAGTCATAGGTGTTGAAATTGTTGAAGAAGCGGTAAAGAATGCCAAAGAGAACTGCCAAATCAACCAGATAGAAAACTGTCATTATATTTGTCAAGATGCTACAAAATTTGCCAAAGAATGTGCTCATACAAAGATGAAGATTGATGTTGTATTTGTGGATCCTCCAAGAAAAGGTATGACTTCACAAGGCATTGAAGATATATCAACGATACAACCAGAAAAAATTGTATATGTTTCCTGTAATCCAGAAACATTGATTCGAGATCTGATCTTGTTTAAAGAACAAGGGTATTCCTGTAAATTCATTCAACCAGTTGATATGTTTTGTCAGACTGTTGGTTTAGAATGTGTGGCTCTGATTGAGAAAGAATAGATTAAAAAGTACTGTTGAATTTTTGATTGATGTGTTATTAGAGTGTGATATAATCTCCTTCGTGATGAAAATTAGAGGAGAGGAGGATATATGAAAAAGTTAATAGAATGGGCCAAGGAACATAAATACAGCTACTCTATGTTGTATTTGATTCTTTATCTTCTAGCTTTTTTTCTTATGGAACAAATCACCGAACCACAGTATTTGATTCACAGTGTTTTAGATGATAAGATACCATTTAACAGTTACTTTCTGATTTTTTATGTTAGTTGGTATATCGCTTTTGTTGGGTCTTTGGTCTTTTTTTTGTTCTATGATAAGAAAGATTATCAGGATCTAAGTTTCATTATGATGAATGGAACAACTTTGATTTTTATCATTTATTTTTTATTCCCTAATTATACTGATTTACGTTTTGATTTAGTTCCTACAAATGTGTTTGATCAAATCGTTAATCTTTTGTGGATCATTGATACGCCAACTAATGTATGCCCATCTTTACATGTTTCCATTTCAACTGCTGTCATGGTTGCGGTATGGAATTCCAAAAAATTGAAAAGAGAGCATCCGGTTTGGAGAATTTTGGTTATTGTTTGGCAGATCTTGATCTGTGCTTCAACTGTATTCTTAAAACAGCATTCAATCATTGATGTGTTTGCGGGATGTTTAGTTACATTTTTATTCAGTGTGATTTGTTATAAAGTGAATTGGAGAAAAATGTTGGAAAAAACAATTTTTCGTTCTTTATTATGATGCTATTTACGTTTGAATGCGTTAAATAGCTTTTTTTGATGAATTTATATGCTAAAATATTTCTATGAAAACAAATCAAATTACACGTGGAGCTATGGTTTGCGCCATTTATGGCGTTCTTTTATTTTTGAATCAACAGACAGGTTTGATGATTGAGGCGAGTGCTTCCTGGCTTTTTGTATTTCCAGTATTGATCTATACAGCTATGAGTGGACCTAAATTTGGTTCTATCGTTAGTGTTGCCATGGCATTGATGACATTTTTATTGGGGGGATTTACGACTTGGTTTTATAGTTGGACCTCTATAATTACTGGATATGTATATGGTTTAGGTCTCTTCTATCAATGGAAGAATATGACAAACTTTTTGATATGTTTGGTATCTTCGGGGCTTTCTAATGTATGTACTGTAGTTGTATGGTCTTATTTGTTTGGTTATGATCTTGTTAGCGAATTTGAATCGTTTCGAACATTAATTCCTTTTATTGATATGGGGGTTTTTGTTATCTTGTTTGTGGCATTTTTATCATTGATGCAGGCATTGTGCATTCATCTTGTTTCTTTGATGATTTGTATACGAATGCATTTACCATATCGTCCTTTGACACCAATTTCTCAACAAAAAAGCTCAAAAGTAGCTGGAATCGTATCACTATTCATCTGGGGTATATTCTTTTTATCTCAAAATGTGATAGAATGTTCAAAAGGAGTCTTGGATTTCATTATGTTGATATGGCTCTTTGATTGTGCTTTATTATTGTATTATGGCGTGATCTATTTTATGCATTATAGTATTCAGCGTAATAATAGACGATTGTCATTTTTTGCAATTTTTTTAGCATTTGTTCCTGGCATCAATCTTTTGTGGATGCTGATGGGTGAGCTGGATTGTTTGTTCCAGCTAAGAAAAAAAATTTAGGGTAGAGGTTTATATGAAACAGTTTGAAAAGTGGCGAAGTCTGTATATCGCATCTATTGTCTTGTCAATTTGTTTTGTAATCTATGCGATTACTCGTACAGAGTATTGGTTTACGTTAGTTGGGATTTTATTGATCATATTATTCTCATTAGCGTTTATCGGCCTTTGGAGATCTTTGAAGGTCCATGGAGTTAGGACCGAAGTTGATATCTCCAGAGTGTTGGGCAAAGATGCGAAGGATGCATTAAGTTTTGGTCATATTGGAATCTTAACGTATGATAATGAATATGTCGTAACTTGGGCTTCACCATATTTTAAAGAGAATAATATTGATATCGTAAATCGTAAGCTTACATCCTGGATTGAAAATATTCGTACTATTTTTGATGAAGATGTGGATGTTGTCATTGGTAAATATGAAGATAAGATTTATGAGATCACACGTAAAAGTGATGCACAGATATTATATGTTCGTGAAATCACAGATTATTATAATCTGCGTCAGGACTATTTGAATAATGGTGTTGTTGTAGGATTGATGCAGCTCGATAATTACATGGAATATCAATCTTATGAAGATGAGGAATTGATTGCCAAGATCAATACACATTTACGTTCTCCAATTATTTCATGGGCCAAAGAAAATAATATGTTGATCAGACGATTGAGATCAGATCGTTTCTTTGTTGTGTGCAATCAGGAAATTTTAAAAAAGGTTCGTTCACAAAACTTTACTATTTTACAGGTAATCAAAGATGAAGCGAATCATCTTGATGTATCCATCACCTTAAGCATGGCTTTTGCCTATGGAACAAATGATTTTAAGATCTTAGATGGCATGGTCAATGAATTGATTGAATTAGCTCAATCTCGAGGCGGTGATCAGGTTGCCGTTCGTGCATCTAGTGGAACCGTACAATTTGTCGGTGGCAACTCTGAAACAAGTTCAACCCGTTCAAAAGTCCGTGTCCGTATCATGGCACAATCAATTCAGGAAGCAATCAATGATTCTTCCAAAGTATTTATCAGTGGACATATCATGTCGGATTTTGATTGTATGGGGGCGGCTCTTAGTATGTCCAACTGGGTAACAGGTCTAAATAAAACGGCTTATATCGTATTAAAAGATGTCCCAAGAGATTCTCAACTTCAAGATTTGATGGATAAATATCAGAATGTATTGCATGAAAGACATAATTTTATCACAATCAATGAAGCAATGAGCATGATGGATTATGAAGAAGATCTTTTGATCATGGTTGATCATGGAATTCCTGCTATTTCAAGTGCTAAGGATTTTGTGTCTCATGCACAGCGAATAATCGTACTTGATCATCACCGTCGCAATGAGTCTTTTGTCAAACATCCAATGTTAACATATGTAGAAAGCACGGCATCTTCTACGTGTGAATTGATCGTTGAACTTTTACAGAATATTCCAAACCATATTCCGATTTATGAAGCCGAAGCAACGATCATGTATCTAGGCATATTGGTTGATACCAATCGTTTTAAGATGCATACAGATGCAAGAACATTTGAAGCGGCAGCCGCATTGCGTTCCTGGGGAGCGAATGCTGCGTTAGCTGAAAAATCGCTTTGCGAAGATTTTTCTAGATTTACCTTGAAACATCGTTTGATTCAAATGGCTTCAACTTATTTTGGTAAATATTTGGTTGTATGTGTAAATGAACCTGTTGACAAGACCATTCTTGCTCAGGTAAGCGAAAATTTGTTATTGGTTCGAGGCTGTGTTGCATCCTTTACGATTGGTAAAGTAGTCAATGAGCCAACAACGGCGGCTATCAGTGCCCGAAGTGATGGAACATTTAATGTGCAGAAGATCATGGAAGCCTTAAATGGTGGAGGTCATTTTAGTGCGGCAGCTGTAGAAAGAAAGTCTACCGAACCAGAGGAATTAAAAAAGGAATTGTTACATGTATTAGAGGAGGAAGAACATGAAAGTAATCTTGCTTAAAGATGTTAAGAATGTAGGTAAGAAAGATGAGGTCAAAGAAGTAAGTGATGGATATGCAAGAAACTTCTTGATCAAAAATAAGATGGCGGTTGCCTATACAAAGGGCTCTGTCAAGATTTTAGATCATCAACTGGAAGAAAAGAAACAGCATGAAGAAGAACTGAAAAGACAGGCTGAAAAAATTGCCGAAGAATTAAAGAAAACACCGGTTGAATTTATGTTGAATACAGGAAAAGATGGTCAGGCATTTGGTTCTGTTTCCAGCAAGCAGATTGCTGAAGCTTTAAATAAAAAAGGGATTATCGTTGATAAACGAAAGATTCATATGGATATTCCTGTTTCCAGCATTGGAACAACACGTGTGAAAGTAGACTTATATAAAGGACAGGTCATTGGAGAAATTGTTGTTCAAGTACGTCCAAAGGGGTAAATTATGACTAGAGAACTTCCAAATTCTTTAAAAATTGAACAGTCGCTTTTAGGATCGTTGATGATTTATCCAAATGTAATGAACGATTGTCAGGACTTAGATTTAAGTCCTGATGAGTTTTTTACACCAAGTCATCAACGTATTTTTCAATGCATGAAAGAAATCAAGGATAATGGTCAACCTCTTGATATCAATACAATTGTAACTCGTTTGCAGGATAAAGATGAATTGGAAGCAGCAGGTGGGGCTGATTATATCGTTAGATTGGCTGATTCTGCAATTTCGAGTGCAAATGCCAGACACTATATTGAAACAATCAAGAATAAAGCTCAACTGAGAGCTTTGATCTATGCAGCTGATAAAATTGCGCAGGAAGGATATGAATCGCCTGAAGACATTGATACGATCTTGGATGATGCAGAACGTTCGATCATGGATGTTACTAGACAACGTCGAGGAGCAGAATTTGAATCTAGCCAAGAGATCGTAAATCGTGTCATTGAGGAATTGAAGGCATTAAAATCCAAACAGGGAATCACTGGTATCCAGACAGGGTATACAGACTTAGATAAGATGACCAATGGATTTCAAAGAGGTGATTTGATCATCCTAGCAGCTCGACCAGCGATGGGAAAATCGGCATTGGCCTTAAATTTTGCCAGTCAGGTGGCAAAGCGAAATGAAGGCTGTGTTGCAGTATTCTCATTGGAAATGCCCAGTGATTCTTTGATGAAGCGTTTAATGTCCAGTGAAAGTCAGGTTCTTTCGAATAAATTAAGAGATGGACGTTTAAATGCAGATGAGATGTCACGACTTTATGAAGCAGGAACTCGTTTGAGTGAAAGAAAGATCTTCATTGATGACACAAGTAGTATTAAAGTATCTCAGATTTTTTCGAAAGTACGTAAGCTGAAAAGTGAATATGGATCGATCTCGCTTGTTGTGATCGACTATTTACAGTTGATTACTGGTTCAAGAGCTGACTCGAGACAGCAGGAAGTATCGGATATTTCACGAAATCTAAAGATCCTTGCTAAAGAAATGGAATGTCCGGTCATCGCCTTGTCTCAGTTATCACGTAAGGTTGAAGAAAGAACCGATCATGAACCACAGTTATCCGATTTACGTGAATCTGGTTCTATTGAGCAGGATGCCGATATCGTTATGTTTTTATATCGAGCCAACTATTATGATAAAGATAAAGAAGGCCAGGAAGAGACTGAAGTCGTCGATCTTTCTTTGGCTAAACATCGTAATGGTAGCATTGGTAAGATTCATCTAGCCTTTGAAAAAGGAATTTCCCGTTTTACTAATTATGCCAGCACAGAGGAAGATATCTATGCAGGTTGATCTATTGTGTAGTGGCTCTAAAGGAAACAGCTGTCTTGTTCGAACAGAAAATTGTTCTCTGTTGATCGATTGTGGATCAACAAAGAAATATCTGATGAATGCCTTAAGCTGTGTGAATCAAAAAGTCGATGATTTAAATGGCTTGCTTGTTACGCATGCGCATACCGATCATGTATCTCAACTGAAACATTTTAAGCATCTTCCAGTTTATTCGTATTGTGATCTAAAAGATTTAGAAGATCATCGTATCGTAAGACCAATGCAGGAGTTTGATATCCATGATTTTCATATTCAAGTCATTTCTTTATCGCATGACAGCCCAAATACCGTTGGGTATGTAATCTATGCAGATGACAAAAAATTGGTATATATTACAGATACTGGATATGTGTCCAATGAAGTTAAACCATACTTAGAAAATGCAGATTATTATATTTTTGAAAGTAATCATGATATTGAAACGCTGATGAACACGAATCGACCTATGTTTTTAAAACAGCGTATTTTAGGGGATAGTGGACATCTGAATAATATGGATGCTAGTTCTAATTTAGCTTCTTTGATCAATTCAAAGACAAAAGAAATTGTTTTGGCTCATATATCAGAAGAAGCCAATGATCCATCTATTGCCTTAAATTGTATTCATGAACATTTCTTAAAGAAGGATCTTCCATATCGTAGGGTAAATATCCGCGCTGCTAAACAATATGAGATCCTTACAATTAAATCGTTTTAATTTTATTTTAAAAATGGATTTGTTATAATGATAAAAGATTGCGAGGTATAAATATGTTAACAGTATTCGATCATCCATTGATCAAGCATAAGCTTACGATTATGCGTAAAAAAGAAACGGGTACAAAAGATTTTCGTCAAAATTTAGATGAAATTGGTGGACTAATGGTTTATGAAGTTACACGAGATCTTCCTTTGAACGAAATTTCGATTGAAACACCTTTATGTCAGACAACAGGTTATGAAATGGCTAAGGATGTTGTAATCGTTCCGATTTTGAGAGCTGGTCTTGGTGTCGTTAATGGGATACAAAATTTGATTCCTACCGCTAGAATTGCACATATTGGAATGTATCGTGATGAAGAAACTTTAGAACCACATCCTTATTTTGAAAAATATCCTTCAAACATGGATGAGGCAGCCGTAATTATTGTCGATCCGATGCTTGCAACAGGGGGATCTAGTGTTGCAGCTATTGATATGGTCAAAAAACAAGGAGCTACTTCAATCAAGCTTGTGTGTCTTGTCGGGGCCCCAGAGGGAGTCAAAGTTGTTGAAGAAGCACATCCGGATGTAGATATTTATTTAGCAAGTTTAGATGATCATCTAAATGAAAAAGGGTACATTGTTCCTGGTTTAGGAGATGCCGGAGACCGTATTTTTGGTACAAAGTAGATGAAGCCATTTACGTTTTCTGGTGTACTGCTGGTAAATATACTATTAAGTTTATTTTTAGGATATAAATTGGATGAGTGGTTAAACACAACACCAATTTTTATCATAATTGGTTTGATATATAGTGTAGTAGGTTCAATCTACATATTGTTATATAAGGCGAATAAACATGAATGAAATTACTTCAATGAATAAAAAAATCGTAGTTTATTCTTGCTTGATTGGAATAAGTGTTGCGATTGTATCTGGATTGTTGTTTAATGATATCTATGTTTTGTTAGGGGTCCTGATTGGTTTGATTACGGGTCTTATAGGATATGCCATGATCGTGCAAATGACACTTTCATTGAAACCAGACGAAAAACTCTCAAAGCGGCAAGGCGCTGCTAATTACATCGTTCGCTATATCGTTTATGCAGTGATATTTGGAGCTTTCGTCTATTTAAATATTTCAGTAATTGCCTTGCTTGCGGGATTTTTATGTCACAAGCTTTCAATATTTGTTTACGCTATATTAGAGGAAAGGAAGGATAAGAATGCCTAGCATTAGTGCTTTAGAGATTCATATTGGCTCATCCACTTTGGAAATTCAACAGTCGATCTTGGTATGGTTGGTCTTATGTATTATCTTTTCTATATTCTTTATCGTTGCTGGTAAAAAGATTGAGAAACAAGATCCATCCAAAGCTAGTAAGGGTATCGTGTATATCTGTGAAGAAGCATTGAATCTAGTGCTTTTTGTGATCAAAGGAAATCTAAGAGAAACTACAAAAAAATATATCCCACTATTTGGGACATTGATCTTGATGATGATTGTATCAAACTTGATTGGTTTAGTTGGGTTGCAGAATCCAACCAGCAATGTAAGTTTCAACGCGACATTAGCTGTTACGATGTGGCTGATGATTCAAGGGAATGCAATCAAAAAAGGCGGTTTAAAGGCTCGTTTAAAAGAGCTTACAGAACCAATGATTTTATTAACACCATTGAATATTGTTGGTGAATTGGCACTGCCTATTTCATTGACAATGCGTTTATTTGGTAATATTTTGGCCGGAAGTATCATTACGATGCTTGTATATACATTGATCAAGGCATTAATGCCTTGGGGGTTGCTGGGACTCTCGGTAACACCATTCTTACACATGTATTTTGATATTTTTTCTGGCGTCATTCAAACTTACATCTTCTTCACCCTGTCTTCGTTCTTCTTGGGACAGCAGGTTGCAGAAGAAGAATAATCAAGGAGGAGAAACAAAATGGAATTTAATGAATTTTTCGTACAAGGTATGGCACTTTTAGGTGCAGGTATTGCGATGGTAGCTGGTCTTGGTCAAGGTATTGGTCAGGGTTTTGCGGCTGGTAAAGGTGCAGAAAGTGTTGCTCGTAATCCAGAAGCTGCCAGCAAGATTCAGTCAATCATGGTTCTTGGTATTGCCTTAGCCGAAACAACAGGTATTTATTCATTAGTAATTGCCATTCTATTGATCTTTATTAAAGGGTAATATTGGGTATAGATATGGATGGTTTCAATATTGATAACTATCTGCGTATTTCTTTAACCGATGTTGTTTTAGTTTGTATTTCAACTTTTTTGATCGTTATGATCGCAAAGAAGTTTTTTTGGGATAAATTGTTGACTTTAATTTCCAAAAGACAAGCATTGATCCAGGAAAATATTGATTCTTCTGTACAGTTGAAAAAAGAAGCTGAAGATATTAAGGAACAGTATATGGAAAAGATGAAGAATGCCGGCAAAGAAGCCCATTCGATCATCGAAACGGCACGTGCTGAAGCATCGGAAGAAAAACAGCAGATATTGCAACAAACCCAGAATGAAGTTTCCCGCATCAAAGAACGAGCTCAAGAAGATATCGAGCGTGATAAACGCAACGCGGAAAAAGAAATGAAAGAAGCTATTTCTTCAGTTGCGTTGGAAGCAGCTAAAAAGCTTGTTTCTAATGAAATGGATGAAGAAACACAAAAGAAATATATTGATGATTTTATCGACAAGGCAGGAAAATCTAAATGGTAGAAACATGGATGCCTTATGCCCAGGCTATTTTTGAAATCGCAAGGGATACAGGTAAAGAAGATAAATATATGTCTGATCTAGAAAGCTTATCTTCAATATGGCAGCAGGAAAAAGAATTTATGCTTGCCTTATCTCATCCAAAGATTGCAAAAGCAACAAAAAAAGCATGGCTTTTGAATCTGTTTGAAGATCAGCTGGATGCAACGATGATACAAGCATTGCTCGTGTTTAATGAACATGATGTAATTGCGAACTTACCGCAGATCTATCAGGCATTCTTAAAGTGTTATCGTGATGCTCACGATATCGAAATCATCAAGGTGGAAAGTGCTTCTGAATTGGATGCGAAACAGAAAGCTTCATTAAAACAGATGTTAGAAACAAAATTGGATAAAACTGTTGAACTGGATATTGCCATCAAACCGGAATTGATTGCCGGAATGAAGGTGCATACAAAAGATATGGTTTTAGACAATACGGTCTTATCGCGCCTTGAAGCGATCAAAGAAAAAATTAGTGGCTAGAGAGGTGATAGCATGAGTTTAAATCCAGCACAGATCTCACAATTGATCAAAGCGCAAATTCAAAATATCGACCAGGATCTAGAAATGAATGAAAGCGGTACTGTTCTTAGTATTGGGGATGGTATTGCGACAGTATATGGTCTTCGTAATGCGATGATGAGTGAATTGTTATTATTTCCTCATGATGTATATGGTATGGTCATGAACCTTGAAGACGAACAAGTAGGTGTTGTTTTGATGGGTGAAAATAATGACATCAAAGAAGGCGATCTTGTTAAAAGAACAGGACATATCGTAGAAGTTCCAGTTGGTGATGCTATGGTGGGACGAGTTGTCAACGCTTTAGGACAGCCAATTGACGGAAATGGAGAGATCCATACGACAAAAACACGTCCTGTTGAACGAGTAGCACCAGGTGTTATGACAAGAAAGAGTGTTTCAGTACCATTACAGACAGGATTAAAGATCATTGATTCTATGATTCCTATTGGTCGAGGTCAGCGTGAGCTGATCATCGGTGATCGTCAGACCGGTAAAACGGCAATCGCAATAGATACGATCATCAATCAAAAGGGACAAAATGTAAAATGTATTTATGTTGCGATCGGACAAAAAGCAAGTACAGTTGCTCAGATCGTAGAGAAACTTAAACAATACGGGGCAATGGAATACACAACGATCGTTGTTTCAACCGCAAGTGAACCAGCTCCTTTACAATATCTTGCACCTTATGCCGGATGTGCTATTGGTGAAGAATGGATGGAGAATGGTGAAGATGTTTTGATTGTTTATGATGACTTATCGAAACATGCGGTTGCATATCGTACAATGTCTTTGTTATTAAGAAGACCACCAGGACGTGAAGCATATCCAGGTGATGTATTCTATCTACATTCAAGATTACTGGAAAGAGCAGCACGTCTGAATGAAGATTATGGAAATGGTTCTTTGACGGCTCTTCCAATTATTGAAACTCAGGCAGGCGATATTTCAGCGTATATTCCTACAAATGTTATTTCAATTACTGATGGACAAATTTTCTTGAAGACAGACATGTTCAATGAAGGTGTTCGTCCAAGTGTTGATTCAGGATTCTCAGTAAGCCGTGTTGGTTCAGCAGCTCAAATTAAGGCCATGAAACAAGTTTCTGGTTCTTTAAAGCTTGAATTAGCTCAATATCGTGAGATGGAATCTTTTGCGAAATTTGGTTCTGATCTTGATGCAGCTACGACGGAAGTTTTAAATCATGGAGCTCGTTTGACACAGCTTTTGATTCAGAAACAATATTCTCCAATGCGAGTAAGTGAGCAGGTAGTTAGTTTATTTGCGGCAAAGAATAAATATTTAAAGGATATTCCTGTTGAAAAAGTTCAGGCATATGAAGCTGCCTTGATTTCCTATGTAAATCGTGAATATCCTTATATTTTGGATCAGATCGAATCGAAAAAAGAATTGGATGAAGATCTTGAATCACAGATCAAAGTAGCCTTAGATGCCTTTACCAAAGAGTTTTTACTGACGGAAGGTGCTCAAAATGGCACAAAGTAGACAAGCTATCCAGGCTCGTATAAAATCTGTTGATTCAACGAAAAAGATTACGAAGGCAATGCAGCTTGTTGCTTCCAGCAAGTTAACAAAACAAAAACTTGCGATGGAAGAAAATCGTGAGTATGCAGATGCCTTGCAGCATCTATTAACATTAGTCTTACGTTCTACGGATAATAAATCCATTTATCTAAATGAAAACGAAGGTAAACCAGCTTATGTGTTTGTGATTACCAGTGATATGGGACTTTGTGGTGGTTATAATGCCAATATTCAAAGAACTATTCAAAGTGAACTTTCTAATGAGGATAAGATCATCATGATTGGTTCGCGAGGGGTAAATTGGATCAACTCTAGAGACTATAATGTATGTGATCAACTAATCGATATGAATGAAGACGATGCTTATGACAAATTGTCTTCAAAAGTAGTTGAAGCCTTGGATCTGTTTGAAAGAAAAGAGATTTCTAAGATACAGATCTTATATACTCACTATAAAAACACATTGACTTTTATACCTACACTGGAAACTCTTTTACCAGTAAAAAAACAATCGGAAGAAAAAAGAGAATCTCATAAAGAGATGATATTTGAACCATCTAAAGAACAGATGCTTAGCAATGTGATTCCGATGGTTACGAAATCGATTGTTTATTCAAAATATCTCGAGAGCAAGACCAGTGAACAGGCATCAAGACGTATGGCAATGGAAAGTGCTACGGATAATGCCAATGAGTTGCAGGAAGCTCTTGAATTGGCCTTTAACCAGGCTCGTCAGGCTGCAATTACGCAGGAAATCACCGAAATTGTCGGTGGTGCCAATGCGCTGACATAGGAGGAAGAAAATGTCAAAAAATATAGGAAAAGTTGTCCAGATCATTGGGCCAGTTGTAGATATTTCTTTTGACGAAGATCATCTGCCTGACCTTTTGACTGCCATAGAAATAGAACGTCCAGATCAGGAAAGCTTAATCGTGGAAGTAGCACAGGGAATTGGTGCAGATCGAGTTCGTTGTATTGCGATGGGAAGCACCGATGGTCTTGTTCGTGGTATGGATGCGATCGATACAGGAAAACCAATCCAGGCTCCTGTAGGTGATGCGATCTTAGGACGTATGTTTAATGTATTAGGTCGACCAATTGATGGACTTGGAGAAGTAAGTGATGTTGAATACGAACCAATCCATAGATCTGCACCAGCATTTGATGAGCAAAGTACGGTTAGTGTTCCATTGGAAACAGGTATTAAAGTAATCGACTTGTTATGTCCATATGCTAAAGGTGGTAAAATTGGTTTGTTCGGTGGTGCCGGCGTTGGTAAAACCGTATTGATTCAGGAATTGATTCATAACATTGCCAAAGAACACGGAGGAAAATCTGTCGTAGTTGGCGTTGGAGAACGTACTCGTGAAGGTAATGATATGTACCACGAAATGAAAGAAAGTGGTGTCTTAGATAAGACTGTTTTGGTTTATGGACAGATGAATGAAAGTCCAGGTGCCAGAATGCGTGTTGGATTGACAGGTCTTACTATGGCTGAACATTTCCGTGATAAAGATCATCAGGATGTATTGTTGTTTATTGACAATATTTTCCGTTTTACTCAAGCAGGTTCGGAAGTAAGTGCCCTGTTGGGACGAGTTCCTAGTGCTGTAGGTTATCAGCCAACTTTAGCAACAGAAATGGGGCAGTTACAAGAACGAATCACGAGTACAAATGATGGCTCTATCACTTCTGTTCAGGCAATTTATGTGCCTGCCGATGACTTGACAGATCCAGCCCCAGCAACGGCATTTACACATTTGGATGCGAAGACCGTACTTGATCGTGATATTGCGGCATTAGGTATCTATCCTGCTGTAGATCCACTTGAATCAAGTTCTCGTATATTGGATCCATTGGTTGTTGGAGAAAGACATTACAATGTTGCTAGAGGCGTACAAAGTATTCTTCAAAGATATAAGGAACTTCAGGATATCATTGCAATTTTAGGTATGGATGAATTGAGTGAAGAAGATAAAAAGGTCGTAAACCGTGCTCGTCGTGTACGTAATTTCTTATCACAACCTTTTAACGTAGCTGAAGTATTCTCAGGAATTCCAGGGAAATATGTTCCTTTAGAAGATACGATTCGTTCTTTTGAACGTATTCTAGCAGGAGAATTTGACGATTTACCAGAGCAGGCGTTTATGTTTGTAGGTACCGTTGAAGAAGCACAGGAAAAAGCACGTCAGATGGCTGGTGAGTAATATGATTTCTTTGAAAATTATTACTCCACATGGAACATACAGTGAAGTTGACGTAAAGAGCATTTCTTTAAAAAGTGTTGAAGGGCAAATGACTTTGCTTACAAATCATTTACCTATTTTTGCAGCTTTAGTTCCTTGCAAACTAGCTTTGGTTGATAATGAGGATCAAAGACTTGAATATGCTTTATCAGGTGGTTTTTGTCACTTGGAAGATAATAAAGCAATGATCTTAACAGATGCGATTGAGGGAAAAACGGAAATCGATTTAAAAAGAGCAAAAAGAGCTTATGAGCGTGCTAGAGCTAGAATCGAGAAAAAAGACGAGGCGACAAATTTAAAACGTGCTCAATTAGCTTTGGAAAGAGCTGTAAATAGAATTAATGTATACGGTGGTTAGTTGATAACCATCGTTTTTTCATATAAAATATTCATTATGAAAAAATATATATTTTTAGATATTGATAACACTTTATTAGATTTTAATAAATGTTCCAAGATTTCAATACAAGAAGGTTTTAAGAAATATGGAATCACATATCATGAAGATGTATTTGATGTTTTCGTCAAAATAAATGATTCTTTATGGGAGCAAATTGAAGAAGGAAAACTCACAAAAACAAAGTTATATGCAATTCGTTGGAATACAATATTTGAAGCATTAAAGATTGATTTTGATGGGCATTTGTTTGAACGATATTTCGTGGATAGTTTGAATTATATCGCCAAGGAAGTAGACGGTGCTTATGATCTTTTACAATATTTATCAAATAAATATGAAGTTTTTCTTACCAGCAACGCACCATATGATCAACAGTGGAATCGTTTAAAAATAGCGAATATGTTAAAATACGTAAAGAAAATATATGCATCAGAAAAAGTCGGATATTCGAAACCTAATAAAAGATTTTTTGATTATTGTGTGAATGATATAGGCATTACAAACAAAAATGCAATTATGATCATTGGAGATTCTTATACAGCTGATGTACAGGGAGGTATCAACAGTCAAATTGAAACGATTTGGTTTGATCGTTATACAAAAGAAGAAAATTATTCATTGGCAACATATAAGATACATTCCTTGTATGAAATTATGAATATTTTATGATTTTTATGAATATGAAAAGTAAGTTTTCATATTCTTTTTTATTAGCTAAGGATTAAGTTCATTGCTTTTTGAATTTTCAAGAATTTGACATTTCTCTTCTATTTTAAAAAATTCCCAATTATCTTCTATTGAAAACACAATGAATGCTTCGACTGTAAAGTGAACAAAGACAGAGAATATAGTAGCAAATACAGAATATTCAACTTTTATTATTTCTATTTTGAGCTATTCGTGTTATCGCCGAAAGGTTTGCTTTTTGCCGTTGTTAAAAGGATTTATAGAATCTTTAAATTTTAAAGTACGTTTTTTAATTTTTTTCTTTACTTTCGAATAATCATTGTATATAATATACAAGCACACGGATTTTACGTGTTCTATATACATATGGCGGTTGTGGTGAAGTGGTTAACACAGCGGATTGTGGCTCCGTCATGCGCGCGTTCGAATCGCGTCAGCCGCCCCATAAGAAAATATAAGCCCTGAAGTAGGGCTTTTTATTATATTTGAAGGAGTAAGATATTTTGAAGTTATTCATTAAGCGGTTTGATCAATTAAATATTAATGAGCTCTACGAAATTTTAAAGGTAAGACAAGATATTTTTATCTTGGAGCAACAATGCCTATATCCAGACATTGATTTTATTGATAAGAAGAGTCTTCATATATTTTATCAGGAGAAGGGTAAAATTATTGCGTATTTAAGGTTATTTGAAAGAGATACATATACTTGTCAATTTGGACGTATTATTTCCTTGAATCGTAGACAAGGATTTGGTACAAGTTTAATCAACGAAAGTCTTCGGTGGTTAAAGCAAAAGAAAAAATATACAAAAGTTTACATTGAGGCGCAGAAATATGCAATTGAATTCTATGAAAAGTTAGGTTTTCATGCTATCTCAAATGTATTCTTAGAAGATGGTATTGAACATGTAAAAATGGAAAGATTTATTTGATCATTTAAATCTTTCTTTAACAATGTCATCTGTTTTTGTATGCCCAATCAGAAAAGGAGAGTATGTATCGTGATTCATGATATTTTCACGAATCTTCTTTTCATCGTAATTCGCATAACAATATTTACAATAATGGCGACAAGTATTATAAACACCTATATCAACCATCTCTACACATCCACAATCTCGTGCAGACCATAGTTTATAATGTTTTTGTGTTAATTCAAAGGCAAGTTTTCTAGATACGCAGACATCCTTGATAAATCCGTATTGGCTTAGATTTTCTTTTTCATAACATGATTGTATAGTCATATTATTTTTATTAGCAATATCAAAAAAGTGGGTTCCAATTTTCTTTAAATTTTCCTGTGTAGGATTTTTAAGCTTTAATTCAGAGTGATGGTTACGAACGTTTTTGTAATCATCTATAAAAGAAATGATGATGTGATTTACATATCCTTTTAAAAGAGAGCACATTCTTTCAAATGCACGTATATGGTATCCTACAGTATATTTTTCATTTAATAAGATGGGATCATATCGAACATATACTTTTTCTTTTCCTAATAGTTTTGATATTTCCTTGATTCCTTCTATGATCTTGGACTTGTCTGGGACATAAGGTTCAATATCTTTATGATAGGGTGTCAGTGTAACTTGAAAAATCATGGGTTTTTGAATCGAAGGAATATATTTAATGATGGGTAAAGGGTTTTTAGTACAAAACACGATAGCTTCTACATTCTCAATAAGGATTTTTGATACTTGAGAAGGATAGAAAGGGTTTCTAACTAAAATTTCTCCAGCCTTGAAGCGATTCATGAGCCATGGGGTGTAAAATGCTACGATGTCTGTTCTTCCACTGATGTTTAATATCATAAAAAAAGCATACCTTAGGATCTTAAAGTATGCAAATGAAAAGATTATCAGACTATTATAAGGATAACTTTGATAAATATGACATTATTAGCAAATTAATAAAGGGTACCATATGGAAAAGAACTATTCATAGAAGAGATTATAAAAAATACAGAGAAGCAATTGTATGTAATTTAATAAGTTACTCTACAAAATAAAAAAAACTCCATATATAAGGAGTTAATAACGAATGGAGCAGATGAGGGGAATTGAACCCCCGTATCAGCCTTGGCAAGGCTGTGTT
>CAMJQJ010000025.1 GCA_946408025.1 uncultured Faecalitalea sp. | reverse complement strand
TATTCTCCTTATTACTAACCAAACTTTCGCTTAAAAAACTATAACATATTTTTTATAAAATGTTTTCCGCATTTTACCCTGTATTGATGTACATTATATTTAAATAATTTTAGAAGATAACAAATTTGATAAATACTGAACTTTTTAATATCTCAAAAAACAATATAACACTAGAACATAATAGCGAATACGGACAAGTTGATTGTATACAAAAAAGAAAAAGCGGCAGGATCTATACAGGTATCAATATAGATTTTTCCTGCAGCTTCAGATTTTTTGGTGAACAAACTGCTATTGCCGCTATGTTCAAACATGAGAAACTAAAACCAAGCGGACTAAAAGCCGCCTATAAATAGTAGCACCCTTCCGTCTCGCGGTAGATATCGAGAATTTATGGCGCAATGAATAAAGATAATTTAAACGCTCTGATCATCCTGCCTGATTTCAAAGAAATCCCCTTTAAAAATTCTTTTACCTAAGCTTTAAATCAATCTTGAATAATTAGTCTTTGTAAGCTGAGATTATTATATCGACACATTTATCGATTCCAAATTTCCCGCTATCCAAAGATAAATGATAGTTTTGAGCCTTCCCCCATTTCATATCTGTATAAAAGCGATAATAAGCCGCTCTGCGACGGTCTTTATCATTCAAACGTTGCTGTGGAGATTGCTCTCTTTCTCCATATTCTGTGACAATTCGATTGGCACGATGTTTCTCATCCGCATGAATAAAAACACTTAAAATATTCTCATTCCTTAAAATATAATCTGCGCAATGTCCTACAATAACACATGGTCCTTGTTTTACCAAATCTAAGATTAAATTCTGTTGAATAACCCATAGTTTATCTTGATTCGTCATAGTTAGACCATTATAAGAAAGAATGGAATTTAACCATCCAACACTGTCTTCACTCTGTTCTTCGATATACTCTTTAGCAAAGCCGCTTTCCTTAACCATTTTTTCCAACAATTCTTCATCATAACAAGGAATACCCAGTTTTTGTGCCACTTTTTTCCCTATTGTTCGGCCTCCACTACCAAATTCACGTGTAATTGTAATAATTTTTTCATTCACGATAAAACCTCCATCATAATATTAACTTTACGCCCAATTTTTCAACAACTATTCTTATATGTAATCTACTTATTTATATTATACTCCATTATAAAATGAATATACTTTAGATTAATGTTTTTTATATCAAAAAGTTATATACTAATATAGATAGAAAATGTATATACTTTTTTTGTTCTATTGAACGATACAATTTATATACGAGGAGGTATTACAAAATGGAGTCAATAAATAAAGAGTACGTATTAAACATTGCCAATGAGTTGATTAATATCGACTCACCCAGCAGCTATACAAAGCTTGCGATACAATATCTTAAAGAAAACATTACAAAATTTAATTTTGAAACAAGCCTATCTAAGAAAGGAAATCTAATTGTTTCCATACCTGGCAAAGACACGAGCCATACAATAGGATTAAGTGCTCACGTGGATACTTTAGGACT
Organism: uncultured Faecalitalea sp.; assembly: GCA_946408025.1. Lineage (GTDB taxonomy): Bacteria > Bacillota_I > Bacilli_A > Erysipelotrichales > Erysipelotrichaceae > Faecalitalea. The sequence continues at coordinate 21,881 of CAMJQJ010000025.1, read as the reverse complement.
AATGGTTCGATCCATTAAAAGTGATGGTAAACTTGCTTTTACAAGGATAGGCGGCCCCATGCTCCCTACACTAGATGGTGAGTATTGTCGCATTCTTACAAGAGATGGAAGAACCTACACTGGAACCATCTTATCTACAACGCCTGCTGCTCATGTATTCCCAGATGCAACCAGTGCACCTAGAAAAGAAGACACGATGGAAATCCGTATCGATGAAGTTGTTTACTCAAAAGAAGATACAGAAAAATTAGGTATCCAAAACGGTGATATTATTGCCATCGATCCTAAATTCACATTAACCAAAAGCGGTTTTATTAAATCTAGATTTCTTGACGATAAGATTTCTGCCAGTGCCTTAATGGGGGTTTTAGAATATTTATTTTCACATCAGATTCAGCCTCGCTGTAATATCAAAATTGTATTTAGTACGTATGAAGAGGTTGGGCATGGATCTAGCTGGATACCAGAGGATATTGAAGAATTCATTGCAGTTGATATGGGATGTATCGGCTTAGATTTAGCCTGTACAGAACAAGATGTATCAATCTGTGCTAAAGACTCCAGCGGACCTTATGATTATGAAATCACATCTAAGCTTATCAAGCTTGCCAAAGATAACAATCTAAAATATGCTGTTGACATCTATCCTCAATATGGTTCTGATGTTTCAGCCGCTTTAAAAGGTGGAAATAATATTAAAGGTGGATTAATTGGCCCTGGTGTTAATGCTTCACACGGTATGGAAAGAACACATTGGGATGGAGTTGAAAATACAATCAAACTAGTTATTGCCTATATAACACAATAAGAACGATCAAATTGACCGTTCTTTTTAATTTCCAAATTTTTGTTTTAATGCTTTTTCAACCAAATAAATCGTATAAAACATTGCACACATTTGAACAAGCATGATAAATAAGGAGCCATATTCTATTTGGTCTTTCAACAGGAAAGAGACAATAATCGAAATCACACTTAAAGACAATCCATATTTAAACCAGTACGATCCCATTAAACGATTTGAAAACTGCCATGCTTCTAAACTAGCCATTGAACGCTTGGTTCGATATCCAAATAACGGATTAATTTCAGGTAATGCTGCTTTTTTAAAATAAATACCTACCAAAATCATGGTCAAAGGAATCAATAGATTCACTAAAAGCATAAACCAGAACATCTTAGTTCACCTTCTCTAAAATAGATTCATACACTTTCTCTGTGTTTTTTTGACTCGATTGATTAAAAACTATATATTTATCTTCATTTGTCTTTACTACGATAAAAGTATCATTGTCATTATACGCATAGAGCTTATATCTTCCATATTTATCATTTTCAAAATTACCTGAACTAATCTTTAATCCACCAAATCCGCCTACACGAGATCCATGATGTACATCGTCCGATAAATAAACTTCTTTTATATCTGTATAATCAACACTTGAACCTGAAGCCATGAACGCATTGATCTCTACTGCATTCTTGCCAACACTTACATTGACATCTCCGGCAAACAGAAGACCTCCGATACCAGCTAGAATAATCAAAGTAAATACTATACTACCAATCTTTACGACTTTAGAAGCCTTATCATCCTCTTGTTTAATTTCTGTTTCATTTATATCCTCAGCTTTTTTCTTAGAGAAAAAATTAGCACCAACAATAGCAACGACAACAGCAACAAAACTCACAAGCAAGGTTAACCACATTAAATTTTTATTCCAAAGAAGGATAAATTGTCCAATGCTAGCCATCAACATAGCAATACCAGCATAGCGGCATATCTTCTTTTCATCATATTTAGCCTTCTCTGCTTTACTGGAGGTATTATATCCTGCAATCAGAAAACTACCTTTACCCAAAAGAAATAAAATACTTAGTGCTAAAAATAAGAAACCTGTGATTAATTCGATTTTCATATTAAATCCTCCTAATCGAATCGATATGTATATCGATATAGACGATATATAAATAAAATCAAACTTAAAACTATGAATAGAATAAAGATATACCCCATCCATGAACATATATTTTTTTTGAATCAAAATTATAAATGTTGTCCACAATATGATCAATTGAATCACTAAATCAATGCTCCAAATAAAATCAGAAATTACTTTTGACACCTTATTCACATTATTATCCGTTACCACTATAGACAGACGATATTGAAACAATTGAATAGATTCACCTTTGATCACGTGACTCTTGTTTATTCTAGAAAACAAAAAATGTATTAAAACACTTCATGACCTCTACTCTTCAGGAAAACATCGTTTCTTTATGAATCAGGTACACTGTACGAACCATCGCAACCATCATCAATCCTACAAAGCTATACGCAAAGACACTGGATATACTTTGTTGGAATAAGACTTGAAAGCTTACCATAAAAATTATGCTTTGAATCAAGACATTGAGCTGATCGAATAATTCTTCTCCTCTTTTTGAATAATTCCCCTATTTTTCTCATTGTCTATAGCAGTTATCGTTTCTTTAAAAAACCATACCATTCTTGAATTTGAAAATAGATATACCTGCATATGAGAAAGAAAATAATAAATGAAAATTGAAATAATTGGATAACCGATTGCCAAAAATGGTTTATTAATGTTATCCTCCATAGATACACCATTATAGAAAAGATAAATATCGTCTGGATAAATCAAAACAGTTACTCCAAACACCAAAACGTTCAACAGAACAACTATTAATGCAAGTTTTTTAATTAAAGTCATACAAATCATCTCTATTTCATATAGAAAGCACTTAGATTTAAATTTTCATCAAAAGCTAAGGTATATGTAATCGCATTGTCTTCATACATGACCGTGATCGAAGCTGCAGCATATTTAGAAGTTAAGGTTGAATTCTCTACATATTGCTCGCTTGAAATCTTGGAAAAGGTTCCATGTTTCATCATAGCCATTGTATCTTTAAGTTGTTTTTTGACAGAATCTTGTTTAAATTCATCAATTCCTATATTGGCAATGGCTTCATAATCATCATTTGATGCATAATTAATCACTTCCATAGCTTTTTCATGAACTTCATCATAATCGAAATATGTAGAGTCCTTTAACAAAATTGTTGTTGGAATAAACATCTTATAAACTAGAAATCCAATAGTCACGACGATGCATACGCAACAAATTAACCCAATCCAAAAATTTTTATGCTTGCTTTTTGTATCCACATCCATGTTTTCCATCAATTCGCCTGCCAAATCCTTAGGGTCTCCAAAACGAATTTCAATCTCCTGCCAACTTTCACCATTTTCCATAGCTTCATCAATATCAGCACTTAAATCTTCATAAATACGTTTTTTATCTTTTTTAGAGCAACTCAGATACTTGATTACTTTATGTAGATATTTTTCTTTATTCATATCCCTAATCCTCCATGATTTTTGATACTTCTTTAGAAAAATCTTCCCAGAGATTTTCTAATTCTTTTAAAACTTCAACACCTTGATCTGTGATCACATAATATTTTTTGGCTAACTCTTTAGGCTTGTTTATGATCTTTTCACTCTTTACTAAACCATCATCTTCTAAACGATATAAGATTGGATATAAAGTTCCTTCCTTTAATGAGAAATACTTACTATTACATGCCTGGAGTTCCTGGATCAGCTGAAATCCATACATTTTTTCTTTTGATAGAAGTTTTAATACCAACATTTCCAATACACCTTTTTTTAACTGTCTTTCATACTTTGTATTCATCACACCACCTACTTAGTATTACTAAACAAATTATATACCCACCATACCAAAAATCAACGACATCCATATTAAGATGTCATAAAGAAAAAAGCCCTGTACTCGTCAGGGCTTATACTTAACTAAATTTCTATCAATAATTTCATCTAAAAAAGGTTTAAAAGCACTAGGAATTGCATACTTCTCAATAATCTGGTTGAGGGTATAAAAACATGTATCTACACACGAATCAATATAAACAACCTTGGCATCCATTTTCCATGTCACATGTGAAAAGATATGTGAATATGGATTTAAACGTACTTCTTTTATAATATTTTTTGGCTTTGTTTCATCAAAACCATATAACCCATGCAAAAGGGCTTTTTCTTCTCTTTTCTTTAAATGAATCTTATCATCACACACCCAGATAAAGATTTGTTTTTCAAGACAAGGCCTTCCTTTTTTTGGAGGTGTGACGGGAAGAGATGATGGATCATCTGCCTTGCATTCCTTTTTTAACGGACATTGGTCACAGCGTGGATTTTGCGGAATACAAATCAAGGCTCCTAGCTCCATCAAAGCTTGGTTATAATCACTGATATACTCTGATCCCGGTAAACTTTCATTCACAAGTTTTTCAATCTTCTTCTTTGTGGCAGAAAGCGTTACATCTTCATGAATATCATATAATCTAGAAAAGACACGAATTACATTTCCATCAATCGCACTGACATTTTCATCATACGCAATTGAAGCAATTGCGCCCGCCGTATAAGGGCCAATCCCAGGAAGCTTAACCAATTCTTTTTTAGAGCGCGGTAATTTCCCTTCATATCTTTCCATACATTCGATTGCACTTTTCTTCAAGTTTCGACACCGAGAGTAATATCCTAGTCCTTGCCATATTTTATGAAGTTGTTCATCATCAGCACTAGCCAGTGATTTGATATCCGGATATTTTTTAATAAACCTATCATAGTAAGGGAGCATTGCCTCAATACGAGTCTGTTGAGCCATGATCTCACTGATCCAGATTCGATACGAATCTTTATCCTTTCGAAATGGCAGTTCTCTTTTATTTACATCATACCAACTTAATAATTCACGTATCATCTCTAAAAAAACAGGGTATTAAACCCTGCTGTAGATCCATTGGCAATTTCCAGTGATTTTAACTTCACCACTGTCAGCTGCAATGAAAATTGAATCTCCTTTCGCAAAAGTAAGTGATTCACCATTATTTTCGACTGTTCCAGCACCTTCAAGAACTACGATTGAGCCAAAACTTTCTTTATCTACGTTCAATGTCGTTGAACCATTTAATGTTGTTTCGTATGTTGTAAATAGATCACATGTTGCTAACATGACTGTTTTTGCATCTCCATCTGTCGTTTCTGGGCCACATGGTTTGAAGTCTGATTCAATTGGAGATAGATTAGAAACATCGATTGCTTTTTCTATATGAAGTTCACGAGGTTTTCCATCTTTACCAACGCGTCCATAATCAAATACACGATATGTTGTATTTGAATTCTGTTGAATTTCACAAATCTGGATGCCTGCTCCGATCGCATGGATCGTACCTGCTTTGATAAAGAATACATCGCCTTTATGAACTGGAACTTCTTTTAAGATTTCCAATAATGTTCCATCTTGAATACGACGAGCAAACTCTTCTTTTGTCACTTCTTTGTTTACACCAAAATAAAGAGAAGCGCCTTCTTCGCAATCCAATACATACCACATTTCTGTCTTTCCGTATTCTTTTTCAACACGTAATGCATATTCATTGTCTGGATGAACCTGAATAGATAATGGTTGCTTCGCATCAATGAATTTGATCAAGATTGGGAAAAATTCAAAAGCATTTCCTTTTGTACCAAGACAATCATTACCTAACGTATTCACATATTCTGACAATTTCATTCCTGCATAAGGTCCAGTAGTTACTACGCTTTCCCCATCTGGATGTGTAGAAAGTTCCCAGCTTTCTGCCACGATATCTAGATCTGTCTTCTTTCCATAAGACTCTTTTAATTTTGTTCCACCCCATAAATAATCTTTAAAAGCTGGAGCCAATTTAACGATAGCCATAATATCTCTCCTTTGCTGTCTACTGATATAGTTATTATAGTAAAAAAGTAATTGTTTTGCTATAATGATGATACGAAAATCGCACATTTTTAAAAGTTGGAATAAATATGAAAATAGGTATCATACAAGTAAAAGTAAGCTCAGACATAAACGTAAACCTTTCCTTTGCCAAAAAACACATACAGTCATGCATAAAAGAACAAGCTGATATCATTGTTTTAAATGAAATGTGGAATGCGCCCTACGATAATGAACAAATTTTGCTGTCTTGCAGAGTACATGATAAATGCTATCAACTATTGCAGGAAGAATCTAGAAAACACCAGGTCATTATCATAGGAGGCACAATTGCTAGAAAAGAACACGATAAGATTTACAATACATGTCATATTTTTGAAGATGGAAATCACATTTGCCAATATGACAAGATGCATTTATTTGAAGTAAATATTGAAGGACATAAGGTTTACAGCGAAAGCGAAGTGTTCGCTCCAGGAAATTCAATCAAAACATTTGATACTAAATACGGACGGTTTGGCATCTTAGTATGCTATGACATTCGTTTCCCTGAAGAAGCAAGATTACTGGCAATGAAACAGGCAAAAGTGATTTTTTGTCCTGCCGCCTTTAACGAAAGCGTTGGAAAAGCACATTGGAAACCGCTTTTACAAACAAGAGCAATGGAAAATCAAATCTTTATCGTTGGGGCAAATCCCCAACATTATGTTTATAACCAGTTTAAATCATATGGACACTCTTTGATTTGTGATCCATTTGGAAAAGTATTGATCGATGCCGACCAAGATGATTACATCATCTATGATATTGATCTAGCCATGATTGATAAAATTCGTAAACGAATGCCATTTTGGAAGATTCGTCGAAACGATATATATGAATTAATTGAAAAGGAGCAAAAACAATGAAAGAAATCAACATTACAGACATCGAAGGTTTTCAAGTAGGACACGCACAAGATAATACTAAGGCAACAGGCTGTACGGTCATCATTTCAAAAGAAGGTGCTGTTGCTGGTGTCGATGTTCGAGGAGGCGGGCCTGCAACTCGAGAAACAGATCTATTGAATCCAAAAAACATGGTTGAGCAGATTCATGCAGTTGTCTTAAGCGGAGGTAGTGCGTTCGGCCTTGAATCAAGCAGTGGTGTCATGCAATATCTAAGCCAGCATAACATTGGATTTGAAATGAAAGGAATCACGATTCCTATAGTATGCCAGGCTAGTTTATTTGACTGCAGCGTATCTGATCCAAAAGCATATCCAGATAAAGAAATGGGTTATCAAGCCTGTATCAACGCCGAAAAAAACACACCAGAACAAGGCAATGTGGGAGCTGGAACCGGAGCTAGTGTTGGAAAATTTTTAGGCTTTGACAAAGCCATGAAAACTGGTCTAGGTTTTGCTGCATATCAAGTGCATGATTTAAAAGTAGGTGCTATCGTCGCCTTAAACGCATGTGGTGACATCTATTTTCCTAATTCAGATAAAAGAATTGCAGGAATTTATGATCAAGAAAACAAAGTAGAAATCAATTCTGAAGAAGCCATTTTAGAAACGTATGAAAAGATCATGAAAGATCCAATGGCTAATACAACAATCAGTTGCATCATTACAAATGCCGATCTAACAAAAGCACAAATGAACAAAGTTGCCAGTGTCGCACATAATGGATATGCTCACTGCATTCGCCCGGTACATACATCCAATGATGGAGATACGATTTTTGCCCTAGGGTCTAAAAAAGTAAAAGCTGATCCGGATGTTGTCGGTATTATGGCTACCAAAGCAATTGAGATGGCAATCGTAAATGCTGCTACTAAAGCCAAAGCCGCATACGGACTAACAAGCTATATGGAATTACATTAATAACCAGACCATATCCAAGTGATATGGTCTTTTCATATAAAAAGAAGAAGATCAATCATCTTCTTCTAATTTATCAATCAACTTTTTTATCAGGATCGTTCGAGCGATACCAATGAGAAATACACCAGCTCCAATGATCATCAAAGCTGTATGATTCACAAAGAACCCAAATACCGCAATTACAATACCTAACCCAGCAAGCTGTATCTGTTTAAACAAAGCTTTTTGTTTGTCATTCATGATTAAGAAACTTTAGATCCATTCTTCACTTCTTTTTCAATCGTTAAAAATGAAAGTTCTTTATCATTCGTTGCACATAGAATCATACCATTAGACTCTACGCCTCTAAGATTGACTGGTTTTAAATTTGTTGCCACAACAACCTGCTTACCAATCAAATCTTCTGGTTTATAGTATTTGGCAATTCCGCTAACAACCTGACGAACTTCATCCCCTAGATCAATTTGTTCTACCAATAGACGATCCGCCTTTGGATGTGGTTTACAATCTACGATCGTACCAATCTTCATTTCAACTTTGGCAAAGTCATCGATTGTGATCAAGTTTTCTTCTTTTTTCTTTTCTGCTTTCGCTTTTTCTTCTTTTTCCTTTGTCAGTTTTTCCATGAATTCTTTTTCATCAATACGTGCAAACAAGACTTCTGGTTTCTTTACTACTTGAATTCCAGTTTCCAATTGACCAAACGTTTCAATAGAATCAAAGTCACGTTTAGAAGTATTTAGATAATCCAAGATTTTATGACTTGTTTCAGGCAGGAAGCTTTCCAAAAGAACAGCACTGATTCGGATAGATTCCAACAAGTTATATAATACTGTCGCAAGGCGATCTTTCTTATCTTCTTCCTTAGCCAAGGCCCAAGGCATTGTTTCATCGATATATTTATTTGTTCTTCTTAATAAAGTAAAGATTTCATCTAGAGCATCCCCAACACGGAATTGTTCCATCTTCGCTTCTACTTTTGATTTTGTGCTTTCAGCTAAAGAAATCAATTCATCATCTACAACTTCTTTTACCTGTGGATTTGTGATTATTCCACCAAAGTATTTATTTGACATAGCGATCGTACGAGATACTAAGTTTCCAAGAATATTGGCAAGATCTGAATTGATTCGCTCTACTACAAGTTCCCAAGTAATCGTTCCATCCTGGGCAAAAGGCATTTCATGTAAACAATAGTAACGGACTGCATCAACACCAAAGTGTTTCACTAAATCTTCTGCGTAAATTACATTTCCTTTCGATTTTGACATTTTTCCATCGCCAATTAATAACCATGGATGCCCAAAGATTTTCTTAGGTAAAGGTAAATCCAATGCCATTAAAATGATTGGCCAATAAATTGTATGGAAACGCAAGATATCTTTTCCAATGATGTGTGTTCCTGGCCAGTATTTATGGAATTTTTCGTCACTTTCACCAAGCGCATCATATCCAAGCGTGGTGATATAGTTGCTTAAAGCATCAATCCAAACATAAACAACATGCTTGTCATCAAAATCCACTGGAACACCCCAGCTAAAAGAAGTACGAGATACACAAAGATCTTGTAGTCCTGGACGCAAGAAGTTATTTAACATCTCGTTTTTACGAGACTCTGGTTGAATAAAATCAGGATGATCTTCGATATATTGAATCAAACGATCTGCATATTTTTGCATATTAAAGAAGTAAGCTTCTTCTTTAGCTTTTTTTACAGGACGACCGCAGTCCGGACATTTTCCATCAACCAATTGAGATTCAGTCCAGAAACTTTCACAAGGTGTACAATACCAACCTTCATATTCACCTTTATAAATATCTCCTTGTTCATAAAGACGTTTAAAAATTCTCTGCACCTGTTTCACATGATAATCATCTGTAGTACGTACAAAATAATCATAACTTGTATTCATCAGATCCCAGTTTGATTTAATTTGAGCTGCTACTTTATCTACGAATTCCTGAGGGCTTACACCTGCTTCACGCGCTTTTTCTTCGATTTTGATACCATGTTCATCTGTACCTGTCTGGAAGAAAACATCATATCCCTGTGCTCTTTTAAATCGAGCAATAGAATCACTCAAAATAATTTCATAAGTATTCCCAATGTGTGGGCGTCCAGAAGTATAGGCAATTGCCGTTGTTAAATAAAATGGTTCTTTCTTACACATAATTTCTTTTCCTTTCTATAAAAAAAGCTTCCATCAAAGGACGAAAGCTTTTCGTGGTACCACCTTAGTTTGTGCACAATGCACCTCAATTCGATAACGTCGAAATACGTCCCTTTCTAAACTCACGTCTCAAAAGAGAAACTCCAAGACCATCTTCATATCTGCCATGCTGCGAAATTTCACCAAACAATCGCTCTCTTTGAAACAATCACAAGATACTACTCTTCTTTTCACTGTTTATGCATGTATTATACGATAACACCGACATTTTGAGCAAGTTAAATCGTATCCTAGTAACGTAAAATAAAGTAGATTACGTATACCCAGCTTAATAAACCATGAAAAATGGCCCATCCGATAGATTTCCATGTCGTATAGCTAATGACCATTGCTAAAGCACTTCCAAACGTGATTCCAGTTTTTACAACACTTTGTCTTTTATCACTCATATCTCTAGCCTCTATATTGAATTACTTTGGTAATCTGCACTACAACAAAAGTTGCAAATGACAATCCGACAACAATGAAGAACTGAGTTAGAGTAATTGGACCAATTGAGAATAATCCATGCATATTTGGAATAAACAAAATCAGTATAAGAAGTACGGCTCCAGTTAAGAAGGCATAAATACTAGATTCATTTTTACCTAATTTCCAGAATGGAGCATTTCCTCTTGAAGAGAAACCATGCAATAAACGAGAAAGACACAGAGTAGAAAACGCCATCGTGCTTGCCATGAGATCACTAGTCTGCAATCCAATAAAATAAGCTGCCATAACACCAACAAATATGATCAAACCTTCATATCCAATCTTGATCATTGTTCTCGCATTCAAGATTGAATCATCACGCTTACGCGGTTTTTGTTTCAATACTTCATCTTTTCCTTTTTCCATTCCAATAGCTATAGCTGGAAGAGAATCGGTAATTAAGTTAATAAATAATAAATGAACTGCCATAAATGGTGTTGGCAACAACGCCAATGACGTAAAGACAACGGCTAAAATAGCTGAGAAATTTCCTGACAATAAATATGTAATGGAATTCTTAATATTAGCATACACATTTCTTCCGGTAATAACAGCCTTAACGATCGTAGAGAAATTATCATCTGTTAAGATCATGCTGGCTGCATCTTTTGAAACTTCTGTACCGGTAATCCCCATCGCAACACCGATATCACTCTGTTTTAAGGCTGGAGCATCATTGACACCATCTCCTGTCATAGCAACGATCTCATTGCGTTTTTGCCATGCTTCTACAATACGAATTTTATGTTCTGGCGCAACGCGTGCATATACAGATACTTTAGGTAGAATTTCATCTAAAGCAGCATCGGACATTGTTTCCAATTCTTTTCCTTCTAAACAAATATCTCCATCTTCAAAGATTCCAATCTCTTTAGCAATTGAAGTTGCGGTAATGATATGATCTCCTGTGATCATGATTGGCTTGATACCAGCCATCTTACATTTGGTAACTGCATCTTTGCTTTCAAGACGAGGTGGATCCATTTGGGCAACCATACCAACAAATGTTAAATCGTTTTCATCTTCCAAACTCAATTCTTTTGGTTTCATCGTTTTATACGCAAAACCCAATACACGAAGACCTTCTTTGGCAAATGTTTCATTCTGATCTTTGATCAACTTAATATCTTCATCAGTAATAGGTCGTTTTTTATCATGAATCAAAATTTGATTACATCGATCCAAGATAACATCCACAGCCCCCTTGGTATAAAGATGATTCTCTGAGTTAATAGACATCATCTTACGTGTTGAATCAAAAGGAAGTTCTTTGATTCGAATTGCTTCAACGCGATAATCCACATCTTTTTCACCATATCGATCAAATAGATCCAACAAGGCAATTTCTGTAGGATCCCCAATTTGTGTTGATCCATTCGACACCGCATTATTACACAACAAACATGATTTCAATAACACATCATGGCTATGATCTTTCACATCCAACATTTCTGGCTTGATTACTTCATTATTCAAGAATAGTTCCATGACTTTCATCTTATTTTGAGTCAAAGTTCCTGTTTTATCAGAACAAATAACAGATACACATCCTAAACTTTCTACCGCATTCAGTTGTTTGATGATCGCATGTTCCTTGACCATCTTCTGCGTAGAAATTGATAACACGATCGTTACGATTGAATTCAAAGCTTCTGGGATTGCCGCAACAGCCAGCGCAACCGCTATTAATAACGCATCCCAGATATCTTCGTGGGCAACGATGACATTCATCGCAAGGATAATAGCGCAAATAATACAAATACTAATAGTCAACTTTTTAGAAAAATCTTCTAATGTTAATTGTAAAGGTGTTTTTCTTTCTTTGGCATTTTCCAACATGGTTGCGATTTTTCCAATCTCTGTATTCATACCAATTTTAGTAACGATATATTTACCCGTTCCATTTGTAACCAGACCGCTGGAGAATACCATATTGGTTTGATCAGCGATTCCTACTTCGCCTTCAATCACTTCCAGTTGTTTTTCCTGTGGTAAAGATTCGCCTGTTAAAGCACTCTCATTAACCTGGAGATTGGCACATTCAATCAAACGTCCATCTCCTTCGATCACATCTCCTGCTTCAACATAGACAAGATCACCAATCGTTAATTCATTTGATACGATTTGATGAAGTTGTCCATCACGAATAACTTTGACATGTGGCATGGATAGTTTAGAAAGGCTCTCTAAAGACTTTCTTGCCTTCAACGTTTGAACCGTTCCTAAAATGGCATTGATCGTGATTACGATAAAAATGACGATTGAACTTACGATTTCTCCTGTTGCCATGGAAATCAAGCCGGCAACGATCAAAACGATGACCAGTAGATCTTTAAACTGAGAAAGAAAAATCTGTAGTGAACTTTCTTTTTCCTGTTGATCCATCTCATTAAGACCATACTGTTTCTGTCTGTCATCGACCTGCATAGATGTCAAACCATTTCGGCTCGCATCAAATTCGGTCAATACCTCTTTTATACTTTTCTGATATTCTTTCATACAAACCTCCTAACAAAAAAAGACAAGGCGCGCCAAAGAAAAAACTTTGACGAGTCTTGTCTTTAAGATCAACCAGAATTTACATTCGAGATTGTTGGTTAAATCACACTATTGTGAGACTACTCCCTCATCGTAGGATTATATTACTTGAATTTCTAAATTTTGTAAAGGAAATTATTTTTTTCTCTTATTTACATACATCGATCCACTCGACAAAATGACTATATTTCTCAAATTCTTCTATCGTTAACTTGATACAAGAATTTGAGATACCTCAAGCTGGAAACACATACTAAATAGATTTTAAAGAATCATAAAGATAAACTTTTACACCTTCATTTAGTCCAAAAGAACAAACTCCACTAGCTGCACGACCTACATATGCTTCAACCTAATCCCGTTGATCATCTTAGTTTTCTTACCAATATAATATTCATATTTGGCATTACCACTTGCGACAATTAAGATTGGCTGATTTTCGACTAAAAAAGCCAGATATTTTACGATACCTTTAGATTCACATTCTAAAGCTTTAGTTGCTAATTCCACCGTAGCACTGCTTGCATCAAATACAACAATACGATCATCGATTCCCAACTAGCTAAATTCTTCTCTTACTCTTTCTATTGAAACTTTAATTTTCTTTTCTACATCTGTTACATTTTAGCTCAAAAAAGAAAAAATGCTCCAAAACGAAGCATTTTTATCCCTCTTTTTTCGCTGCCTTAGTAAGGATCTTGACAAGTGTCAAACCTTTTTCAGGACAATTTGTTTCTCCAAGTCGCCGATTTGGTTTTGTCGGACCATGGTAATCACTACCACAAGAAACTAGCAATTTATGTTTTTGAACGATCTTTAAAACTGCTGCAATTGTTTCATCATGAACATTTGGACTGAATACTTCCACACCATCAATACCTAGAGAAATCATTCTTTCAATCATTTCATCTGGAATGTTGTCCAGCTGCCAGCTGGATAAGATTGCAATACCACCAGCTTGGTGAATGGCTTCTATAGCTGAATCCAAACTTGGATAATTGCCTTTGACATAACATGGACCACCTTTTCCAAACAAATCCTGTTTAAATCGTGTCATAGCTTCAGATTGTGTTGAAGCTTGATCTATGTATCTCTTCACAAAAGACATAGAACGAACTCTTTCATTATTAAAAACCATCTTGGTTATATCTGTTGCGGTAATAGTCTGGAAGCGAGAATTTGAAATAATAGAATCTACATCAATAGAAATTCCACTAAACTCTTCAAATTTCTTCACACGTTGAATCGAGCATTCCTTTTCACGACGTAATGAATCACTCTCCAATATTTCAAAGATATCTTTTGTCCAGTCTATATAATATCCTAATACACGAACACGAATTCCGTTGTACTGGGCATCTAATTCAACACCTGAAATATATTGAATTCCATAAAGGTCAGCAAATCGAGCTGCTGCTGCATTTGCTCTTGCGCAGTTATGGTCAGTAATAGAAATAACTTCCATTTTTAACTGCTTGGCCTGCTTAAAGATTTCTTCCACATCATAATACCCATCATCACTGTAGTTAGAGCGAATATGTAAATCGATCGGACAAATATCATTCTGCACTTTTGGTTCTGGCTTTTTATTATCAAAAGTAATATTAATTTCTGGTTCATACACAGAAACAAGGCCAAAAACAAGATCAAATAAAGATTGCTGATTCGGTGTGATCAGCACAATGATTCCATTAAACAACCACCATGCCAAAATTCCTAATGTTCCAAAGAAATAACCTAGAATCATCAAAGGGATCCCAATACCTAAAGACTGACGCATGATCAAATTTAAAGCCAGGGCTTCTCGTTTATCACGTCTTACAAGTTTTAAATCTGTTAATACATACCCAAAAGATTGACCTTTAGAACGTGCAGTAAACAAACCTAACAACAGTACAGCCACCACAAATAAACAACCGTACATGATATAAAACAACAAATCAAAAAAATGAGGGGAAATCAATCCACATAAGATCAATAGAAACTCAATGACCCATATATATATGGGTAATAAACATATATTGATATCGATCAGAAAGGCAAAGAAATGGTTCGTATAGTCCTCTTTATCACGAGTTAAAACACGAGCCTGTTTATAACCACCTGAACGATATATTTGCGATTTTTTGTTGAAATAAGCTAATGTTAAGTCTTTAATATTATATTTTTTCGCATCCATAAAATCACAAACCTTTCATTAACTATTATATTATACCAAAAATATGCTTATTGAGAACGAATTTCCGAAATTTCACAAAGTATATTTATCTATAAACCTTATTCTAGAACAACTTCAATTCCCTTAGGTTGCTGCATAATGGATTGTACATAATTTTGGACCCACGCTTTGGAGATATCAATTCCATTTGCAGTTACACAATGACTGGCTGCAAATTCATCACTATATTCATGAATCGTCATCGCCTTAAAATTATAATAATTTTCATCATAATACGTTATCGTTGGAATAAATTTTACATCTTCAAACGTTGTCTTCTGCGTTTTGAAATCATAATTTAAAGTGAAATTTGCCATCCCTCCAACCATGCCTTCAGCACTATCTTGAGCACTCAAAAAATTCCCCAAAGAATAGTAGACCAAAGTATCTTGATTTTCTGATGAAATAATTTCAGCTGGTTCAATAACATGTGGATGGTGACCAATAATAACTTCTACACCTAATTCATTTAGATAGTCAGCCAATTGATCTTGTTCTTCTGTAATTGAAGTATTGTATTCTTGGCCCCAGTGCATGCTGACGATTTGAACATCACTTATTTTGGAAATCTCTCGCATATCCTGTTTGATCTTATCTTTATCAATCAAATCTACCAACCAAGGTTTATCTTCCGGTAAGCTATATCCATTTAAACCATAAGTATATCCTAATAAACCTACTTTGATACCGTTGATTTCTTTTACACGATAATTAGAAGCATCTTCTTTTGTGTCATGACTTCCTGTCCAAAGCATATCTGGATAGTTCTCTTTTAGATAATTGATTTCGGCAATTAATCCATCCGCTGACATATCCATTGAATGATTGCTAGAAAGGGCCATCCAATCAAATCCAGCACTATGAACCGCATCTAAGATTTCAGTAGGTCCATTGAATACTGGATAATGACTTAATTCATAACCGGGAGCGCAGATGGTTTCTCCATTAATGAATGCAAGATCTGCATTCTGGGTATAAGGATTCGTATATTCATAAATATCAGTAAAATCAAAAGGTAGTCCTTTTGTATTTTGTTCATACCAGATTGCCGCATGAATCAAATTATCTCCAACACCAACAAAGGAAAATGAAGAATTTCCTGTATTATTGAAATTTTTTTCTTCAACAGGTTGTGTTTTATTCGTTGCACTTTCTTTATATCCATACAAATAATAGAATAAACCAATATTTATGGCTAGGAGTATGGAAAAAATAATTACTAAGCTCTTTTTCATAGTTATAATATAACATAAAATCAGCCTACTTACTCAGCAGACTGATTTGTTGTTGAAATAGAATATGTGTAAAGATCACCACGATAGTAACAAGTCGTATATTCGATCAATTCATTAGTTGCACTATAAGAAAGACGCTGTCGAACCAAAACAGGCAGGGTCTTAGGAATATTTAATGCATCGCGTACTTCTTTATCCGGCATCTGCGCACTGATTTTCTCTTCTACACGAACTGGCATTCCTGTTCCTGTATAATCCAGAATTT
The DNA here is from genome assembly GCA_946408025.1 of uncultured Faecalitalea sp. Lineage (GTDB taxonomy): Bacteria > Bacillota_I > Bacilli_A > Erysipelotrichales > Erysipelotrichaceae > Faecalitalea. Next base: position 5,237 of record CAMJQJ010000025.1, on the reverse strand, counting down.
CATAAATCGATTCTGAATATTCTTCTGGATCAAGCGGTAAATTCGTTGATAAAGGAAAATACGATACAAAATAAACAAGTTTTACATCATCCGCTGTACGCACACGGCGTATACAATACATTTTTTCTTTTGAATGCGATCCAAATCCTTCTGGTAATGGTTCAATTGAAACACTCAGTCCTTTGGTTCCCGGTACACGATTGCGATGTTCCATTTCTTTTGTAAAAGACATGATGTGTGACAATTCCTCTTCAATTGCCGGCTGCCAGATCACAAAAGTTCCCTTTCCTCTTCCTCTTTTGACCATGCCTTCTTTTTCAAGATCTAAAATGGCTTGTCTAGCCGTAATTCTGGATACATTATACTTTTGTTGAATTTCCATTTCACTTTCGATCTTGTCACCCAGCTTTAATTCACCCGATAAAATCTTATCTCGATAAATGTCCTTAATTTGAATGTAAAGTGCTTTACCACCTTTTTTTGTTGTTAACTTCTCCATAATTATTGTCCTTTTCTTCATATAACATTATAACATTTGATCCCAGGTTTTGTCGTCTTTTTTTATCAATTTCGATCCATTCATCCAATGTCATTGGCGTATAATCAGAATACATACAGAAACAATTGATAAATTGACACGGAATCGTCTCAACATTTCCAGAAACAGAGACATGTGACTGTCTTTGTACAAAATCCTGATACGCATCTAAATACATCTGATCTTGCGTTTTATGAATATGTCCATGTAACATAAATGTCTTGGGCTGCCCTGTTTCATCTCGACGATACTGCCCATTATAACAAGCGATTGGATAATGTGATAAAACGACTTTACGCTTATTATCTTTAAGCTCTGCATAATCTTTGATCCAGATAAAACGATCCCAGGAATACTTTTTATCACTTAGAAAACGATCATGATTTCCTTTTATCATATATAGTCGACCTTTTAATCGACTTAAAACTTCCTGCGTTTGCTGCGCACTGCCCCAGGAAAAATCGCCAAGAATGATCACCTCGTCATTTTTACTTACTTTCGCATTCCATTTTTCAATCATATATTCATTCATCTGCTCTACGCTCTCAAAGCCTCTTTTATCCATTTTTTCATTCAGTGTCTTATGAAAAAAATGCTGATCCGCAATAAAATATCTCATATCCCTACTACACCTAATCCCTTCTTAAAACAAAAAATGCAGTCTATAATTAATCAAGACTGCATGCATATCCATTATCGGTATAATCATTTTGTGTCTCTTTTAATGAGATGTACTGGTTTTCCATCTCACCTTCTTTTAAAAGACCCTTTTCAATCAATACGTCCATATCGGCTGTTTCATAATCAATGTTTACAGTCACTTTAACTCGATTGTCCTCTACAGCTCCAGAAACACTCACCCCTTCAATGTCAGAATATGTCTGTGATAAAGAATCATTGATAATCTGTTCCATCTGTGAAGTATCCATGTCTTCTGTAATACCCAATGAATCAAAAGTCATATAGAAAGTCTGTGTCATATTCGTGATTTCATCACCTTTGGCATCAAAGGTAATCGTTTCTTCACTTTCTGAAGTACAAACCAAAGTTTTTTTCGTAGTATCTTCTTCTTGTATTTCAGGTTCTTTTGACGAAGATGACTGATTACCCGTATCGATGACTTCATCGATTCGCATACATCCGCTTAACATTAAGATCATTGTTAAAATTTTCAAAATGCGCATATAAAAAGCTCCTTCCATACAAAACTAATTGTATCAAAAGAAGCTTTCATTTGTCCAGTTTGATAAAATATTCAAGCCCTGCATTAGTAAATCACTTTCCTTAGCCAAGCCCAAACGTAAATGATTTTCAATCCCAAAACACTCTCCAGGAACAAAGAATACACCCGTTTCCTTTAACAATTTCATACATAATTCAACACTTGATATAGGCATAGAATATTTAAGAAAACTAACCGTTCCAGATTCTGGCATGACTAAAGAAAATTTTGGATTTTCTTTTAACCAGGAAGTTATGATTTGCTTATTCTTTTGAACTGTTTCATAACTTTTCCTTAACAAGATTTCTTTATGTTTTAATGCAATAGCGCCTAACTTGTCTACTAAAGGTCCAGTAGAAATCAAGGCATAATCCCTTCGAACATTTATTTGATCGATAATTTCTTTATTTGCCTTGATCCAGCCAAGTCGTAAAGCTGCCAAACCATAAAGTTTGCTTAATGAAGATGTACTGATACCAAGTTCATACAAATCACTGATACTGCTAACATCATTTGTTTCATATCCACGATATACTTCATCACAAAGAATATAGATACCTTTATCTTTTACTAAATCCACTAACTTTAAAAGAAATTCATCCTTCATCAAAGTACCAGTTGGATTATTTGGATTATTCAAGATGATCATTTTTGTATTGTCTTGAATCGCATTCACAAAATCTTGAATACCGATCATCCAACCCTTTTCTTCATCTAGCATCAATTCACTGACTGTACAACCGATTGATCTAGGATAGTCACTAAATTGTTGATAACCAGGAATACATGTAATGACATGATCTCCTTTTTCCAACAAAGTAGCCATAACCAGTTCATTGGCTTGAATACAACCATGAGTTGTTGTGATTTGATCTATGGTTCCACTTGTATACAGAGAAAGGATTTCTTTTTTTAATTCTATATCTCCTGTGATATCGCCATAATCCATCACTATTTTTGAAAAATCTAAAGATTCTAATTCTAAAAGCTGATCCAAAGTAAGATTGATCGCGCATGTATCGGTTAAATTATATACCGCATCTTTTTCATGATCATTCATCCATTGTTCAACTTTAAAATCATTCAAAATCATTCGTAAAACACCTTGCTTAAGAAATCTTTTGCACGATCGCTTTTTGGATTTGAGAAGAATTCTTCACTTGGGGCATCCTCAATGATCTCCCCATGATCCAAGAAAACGACACGGCTTCCTACTTTACGGGCAAAGCCCATTTCATGTGTAACAACGATCATCGTCATACCGTGCTTACCCAAATCTTTCATAACTTCCAACACTTCCTTGATCATTTCTGGATCAAGTGCACTAGTTGGTTCATCAAACAACATCATATCCGGATCCATACAAAGAGCACGAGCGATAGCCACACGCTGTTTTTGTCCACCGGAAAGATTATTTGGATATGCATCTTTCTTTTCCTGCAAACCAACTCGCTTTAAAAGCTCCAATGATTTTTTTGTTGCTTCTTCTTTAGAACGACCTAACACTTCTGTCTGCGCTAAATTCAAATTATCTAATACTGTCATATGTGGGAATAAGTTAAAATGTTGAAAAACAAACCCCATATGATTTCTCTGTTCACGATATTTTTCCTTATTTTGAGGATCCATGAGTTCATCATTCATGTAAATATTTCCTCTATCCGGCTTTTCTAATCCATGAATGCATCGTAATAGTGTACTTTTACCAGATCCAGAAGGACCAATCAAAGAAACGATTTCACCTTTATCTACTTCTAAAGATACATCTTTTAAGGCATGAAGCTGCCCGAAATTCTTTTGTAAATGTTCAACTCTAATCACTTGCAGCCAACCTCTTTTCCACATGTTTTCCAATATAAGAAATGCTGATCGTCATGATCAAATAGAAAATTGCAGCCAATGTATATGGAGACATGGCATCATAATATCTAGCACCCAATACCTGAGAAGCTTTTAACAGCTCAATTGCTCCAATACAACTTGTTAAAGAGCTATCTTTGATCAAGGTAATAAATTCACTTATTACTGGTGGTACAATCAATTTAAATGCCTGTGGCAAAATAACAAGTTTCATCGTTTGCCAGGAAGATAATCCAAGTGTCTCACACGCTTCCCACTGCCCTTTGTCAACACCATTGATACCACTTCGTATCAACTCTGTGGAATAGGCACCGGAATTGATACTCATGGCAATGACACCGATCAAATACACATTGATTCTTAACACGTTTCCTGTAATTGCCGTATAAATAGACGGTACGACTGAAAACAACATCAAGATTTGTAATAACATAGGTGTTCCACGGATAATCTCAACATAGAAATTTCCAATAGCACGTAAGATGAAGAAACGTGATCTTTTTGCACTAGCTCCTAAAACACCTAACACTAAACCAATCAAAAGGGATAGTATCGCCATCCCTAATGATATCAATGCTCCCTTACCCAAGTAGAGCACATTCTCCATAGTAAAGACCTTATCTAAGGCAACAAACATACTATCCCTCTTTCCTTAATATATTCACTATTCTAAAGGTAGAAGATCATATTCATCACAAAGTGTCTGATAATCATCACTTGCGATAAATGCTTCAATACATTTATTGATCTTTTCAATGATTTCTGTATTTCCTTTTTTCGCAATGACATAATTTTCTTCATCCATTAAAGAACCATCGATCATTGTGAAGTTACCGCTAGATACATATTGTTTTGCGACACCTAAGTCAACGATTGCCGCATCGTACTGGTTTGCAGCTAAGCCTGTAAAAATATCTTGAACATTTTGAACGCTTGATACTTCAGCACCTTCAACTTCATTGGCTGCAATTTCACCAGTTGCTCCTGTCTGCGCTGCCAATTTCTTTCCAACTAGATCATCAACAGATGCAATTGAAGAACCATTTGGCACTACAGCAACCTGTGCAGTCTTAATATATGGATCAGACCATTCAACTTCTCTTTCTTCATCATACGTAAATCCTGAGATACCGATGTCTACCTGATCACCCTGGATCTGTGTAATGATGTTATCAAAGCTCATTTGTTTGAATTCCAAAGAATACGTAACGCCTTCTTCTTCTGTTAAGTAATCTTCAAACCAAGCAGCCATATCGATATCAAAACCAACTAATTCATTGTCTGTTGTCAAACTTTCATATGGTGCATAATCCGGAGAAACACCAATTGTGATAACTTGTGTATCCTCACTTGCTGAATCATCAGCTGGAGCACTTGAGCATCCTACCATTGTTGCTGCCAATAATGCAGCTGTACCTACTTTTAATAACTTATTCATATTCCTTGTCCTCCCATTTTCCATTTCTTCATTTTTCATATTTATAAGTTAATGCAAATGCAATGCTACTACGTCGGTCGTTTGATTCCATCTGCATCACCCTCTCTATAAAAAAACGTCCTCTGTGTTCAAGATCGGAAGAGCGTCGTGTAGGGAAAGAGTGTAGATCTCGGTGGTCG
>CAMJQJ010000024.1 GCA_946408025.1 uncultured Faecalitalea sp. | reverse complement strand
TATTGAGCGACCCACATTTGATGCTGACCAACATCGGTTACGATTTTTGTGTCATCACTTGTATGCTTAGAAACTTCCTTAATCAAAGTATATGGATTCAATTCGTCTTTTGGCATATTTTGATCAATGGATTTTTTACTGAAATCTTGTAGTTCTTTGATCCTATTTTTCCATTCTATATTCTCTTTAGGTTTGACGAGTTTCAATATTTCACTTAAAGCCTGTTTAAGATCCCCGCCAACACCTAGATCGACCGATACATTTTTATCAACTTCAGCACGATCTATATCAATATGAATAATCTTGGCTTTTGTCGCATATTTGCTGACATTTCCAGTGGCACGATCACTAAATCGAGCTCCAATCGTTAGGATCAAATCAGCTTCATCCTGAGCAATACTGGATGCATAATCTCCATGCATTCCTTCCATGCCTAAAAACCTCTCATTGTTTCCAGGAATGACTGAAAGCCCCATGAGGGTCGATCCTATTACCGCATCGATCGTATTGGCAAGCTGAATGATTTCTTTAGTTGCATCGGCTGTAACAGCTCCTCCTCCCACATAAATATATGGCCGATTTGCTTCCATAAGCATCTTGGCTGCTTTTTCAATCTTATATTCTTTGGCCGGTCTTTGTTCAATTTTTTCGACCACATCATGTGGTGTATATTCAAATTTACTTTGTTGAACATCTTTTGGAATATCGACAAGTACTGGACCCGGCCTTCCTGATTTAGCAATTTTGAAAGCTTCACGAATCGTATCCGCAAGATTTTCAATATTCTTCACGATAAAATTATGTTTTGTGATTGGTAAAGTAATTCCGGTGATATCCACTTCCTGGAAACTGTCACGTCCAATTAATGAATTAGGAACGTTTCCCGTAATCGCAACCAAAGGAATAGAGTCCAAGTAAGCTGTCGCAATCCCCGTTACAAGATTAGTAGCACCTGGTCCACTGGTTGCCATAACAACACCGACTTGACCACTTGCTCGAGCATAGCCATCAGCGGCATGACATGCCCCCTGCTCATGAGCTGTCAAAACATGCTTGATCCTGTCTTCACGCTCATACAAAGCATCATACAAATCGATGACCTGTCCTCCTGGATATCCAAAAAGAACATTACATCCTTGCTCGATCAGCGTTTCAATCGTGATCTCTGCACCTGTCAGTAACATATTCTCACCCTTTTCTTCTTTATCGCAATAGTGTATAAGATTTTTATAGCACTTGTTCAATATAAAATCAAGACTTTCACCGTAATTTTTGAAAGTATTTTCATCATTTGAAAAGAATTTACATTGTTAAATATTTTTTAATATCGCATCGCCCATCTCAGTGGTAGATACTAATTTCATACCCTCTGTCATGATATCTGCTGTTCGATACCCTTGATCTAATGCCATAGAAACTGCATTTTCTATATCATCGGCTTCATCAAGCATATCAAAACTATATCGTAACATCATAGCTGCACTTAAGATGCAGGCAATTGGATTCACGATATTTTTACCAGCAATATCTGGGGCAGAACCATGAATTGGTTCATATAGACCACAGCTTCCTTCACCTAGACTTGAGCTGGCAATCATACCAATGCTACCTGTGATTTCACTCGCTTCATCACTTAAAATATCACCAAACATGTTTTCCGTTACAATTACATCAAACTGAGAAGGATCTTTGCATATCTGCATAGCGGCATTGTCGACAAACATTGTTGAATATGTCACTTCCGGATATTCTTTTTTTAATTCATCCATGACTTTTCTCCATAATCTAGAAGTATCTAACACATTTGCTTTGTCTACCGTACATAGTTTTTTATTTCGCTTCATTGCCGTTTCAAAGCCAATGCGTCCGATCCTATAAATCTCTTCTTCACTATAAGACATTGTATCTTTGGCAACTAGCTGACCATTTTCCTCACTAGTCTCATGCTTCCCAAAATACACACCACCAATCAATTCACGAACAATTACAAAATCAATTCCTTTTTCCACTATAGATTTCTTTAAAGGAGAGGCATCTTGCAGTTGTGGCCAAATCTTGGCGGGTCGAAGATTGGAATACAATTTCATCCCGCTGCGCAGTTTTAACAATCCTTTTTCTGGACGCAAATGTCCTGGCATACCTTCCCATTTAGGCCCACCTATGGCACCTAACAGTACGCTGTCACTATTTAAACATTTTTCAAGTTCATGCTCTGGAAGTGGTTCGCCATACTTATCAATAGCTTCACCTCCCATCGCAATGTCTGTATACACAAATTCATGATCATACTTTAAGGCAATTTTATTTAAGACACGCAATGCTTCTCTAACTATTTCTGGACTGGAACAATCTCCCCAAATAACACCTATATTCTTTTTCATCTTATTTACTCCTTGAACGTAATGAGGCCATTAAGCCACCTTTGTCGATGATATCCTGGATAAACTCAGGAAATGGTTCAGCCTGCCATTGAAGATCTTGTGTAATATCATAAATAACTCCCGTTTTAAAATCCACATGAACTTCATCTCCAAGTTGAATTTTTTCACAAGCTTCTTCACATTCTAAGATTGGCATACCGATATTGATGGCATTACGATAAAAAATTCGAGCAAAACTTTTTGCGATAACACATCCTACTTGACAAGTTTTGATTGCAAGTGGAGCATGCTCACGACTCGATCCGCAGCCAAAGTTATAACCAGCCACGATAATATCTTCTGGTTTGACCAGTTTGACAAAATCTTTATCAATATCTTCCATACAATGCGATGCTAATGCATTAGCATCTGGAGTATTTAGATAACGAGCCGGAATGATCACATCTGTATCTACATTGTCTCCATATTTAAAAACTTTTCCTTGTACATTTTTCATGTTCATTCTCCTATGCTTCTTGGGTCTGTAATATAACCTGTAAGGGCACTTGCTGCTGCTGTATATGGGCTAGCTAAATAAACACTTGAAGTAATATGTCCCATACGGCCAACAAAATTACGATTCGTTGTCGAAATACACACTTCATTTTCTGCTAAAATTCCCATATACCCACCTAAACAAGGTCCACAAGTTGGTGTTGAAACAACACAACCTGCATCTATAAAAGCTTCTGTATATCCTCTCTTGATACATTCTTTATAAATCTGCATTGTAGCTGGAATGATGATCACACGAACATCTGAAGCAATCTGTTTCCCTTTTAAAATTTGATATGCAGCTTCCATATCCTCCATGCGTCCATTTGTGCAACTTCCAATAACAACTTGATCGATCTTGATTTTATTTTCATTAGCTGGATGAGTATTTTCAGGAAGATGCGGATACGATACAGTTGGAACTAAAGTGCTTAGATCAATTGTAATTTCTTTTTCATACTCGGCATCTTCATCTGCTTTATAAATGATATATTCTCTTTGAGAACGATTCTTCAAATATTCAATCGTAATATCATCCACTTCAAATATTCCATTCTTGGCTCCAGCTTCGATAGCCATATTGCAAATACATAAACGATCATCCATACTTAAAGAAGAAATACCTTCTCCACTAAATTCGAGAGATTTATACAAAGCGCCATCGACACCTATCATTCCAATTAGATGTAAAATAACATCTTTACCACTGACATAAGGTTGAAGCTTTCCAATTAGATTCACTTTTATAGCACTTGGGACCTTAAACCATGCTTTCCCAGTCGCCATGCCAGCTGCCATATCTGTACTTCCAACACCAGTTGAAAAAGCACCTAAAGCACCATATGTACAAGTATGAGAATCTGCACCAATAATACAATCTCCTGCGGTAACAATTCCCTGTTCTGGCAATAAAGCATGTTCAATTCCCATCTTGCCAACATCAAAGAAATTTTTTATTTCATGTTTTTTAGAAAAGTCACGGCATGCCTTTGACTGCATAGCAGCTTTAATATCTTTATTAGGCACAAAATGATCTAACACGATATTAATTTTTTCATTATCATACACCGAATCAAATCCAGCTTTTTTAAATTCATTAATTGCAACTGGAGTCGTAATATCATTACCTAAAACTTCATCCAAATCTGCCATGATCAACTGGCCTGGTTTAACGCTTTCCAATCCAGCATGAGCTGCCAGTATCTTTTGGGTCATTGTCATTGCCATATTAATTCCTCCTTACTGATTATTGATTGCAGAAACAAGAGCCTTGATACCAGCACGAATAATATCTGTATCTTCTCCTGCCCCCCAAGCTCTATGTCCATCTTCACAAACAATTCCTACATAACTTGCAGCTCTAGAATGTGAACCATCATCCAAAGAGTGCTCTGAATACGTCTCTAAACTAAAACTGTTTGGGAGAATCTGTTTCAATGCATTAGATACCGCATCCAAACGACCATTTCCTTTGTCATATATCTGCTGTACTTGATTTCCAAAACGAGCAATAACATGCGCTTCAATTTCATCACCCTGCACAAAGTGAGCCTCTAATACTTCAACTGGACGACTTACATTTAGATATTCCTTTTTAAATATTGAATAGATTTCATCTGGTTTTAATTCTGCATGTGATTTATCAGATACATCTTTTACTCGATAACCAAAATCCTCTCGCATTTTAGCCGGCATTACATAGCCATAACTCTTTTCTAAAATATAACCAATACCGCCTTTTCCAGATTGTGAATTAATACGAATGACATCAGCATCATATTCACGTGATACATCATGAGGATCAATAGGCAAATATGGAACATTCCACTTATGCAAATGATTTTCTTCACGATAATTCATTCCTTTAGCAATAGCATCCTGATGCGAACCCGAGAAAGCGGCAAAAACCAAAGATCCAGCGTATGGCTGACGACAAGATACATTCATGCGTGTCACTTCCTCATAAACTTCACAGATATGCGGCATATCAGAAAAATCAAGTTTTGGATCCACACCATGCGAATACATATTCATTGCCAAAGTAATCGCATCCACATTCCCTGTTCTTTCTCCATTTCCAAATAAACAACATTCAACACGTTGAGCACCAGCTAACAATGCAAGTTCCGTATCGGCAACACCAGTCCCACGATCATTATGAGGATGTGTTGATAAAATCACAGAATCACGATAGTGAAGACGATCACTACAGAATTCAATCTGATTAGCATATATATGCGGCATGCTCATTTCAACCGTCACTGGTAAGTTAATGATCATTGGTTTATCAACCGTTGGTTTCATGACATCAAGTACCGCATTGCAAACCTCCAATGCATATTCCGGTTCTGTCCCAGTGAAAGATTCAGGTGAATATTCAAATAGAAAATTTCCTTCATATTCTTCAGAAAGCTTCTTAACTAACTTAGCTCCTTCTACTGCAATTTCTTTGATTTCTTCTTTTGACTTCTTAAAAACCTGTTCTCTTTGCGCAACCGAAGTTGAATTATAAAAATGAATAATAGCTCTAGGAGCTCCTTTTACAGCTTCAAATGTTTTACGAATTATATGATCTCGGCATTGAGTCAAAACTTGTACAGTTACATCTTTTGGAATCATATCGTTTTCAATGATCATTCGCAAAAATTCATATTCGGTTTCACTGGCTGCCGGAAAGCCAACTTCAATCTCTTTAAAACCGATTTTTAGTAATAATTGATAGAATTTCAGCTTTTCTTCTAAACTCATAGGAATTACCAAAGACTGATTACCATCTCTTAGATCCACAGAACACCATATTGGTGCTTTTTCAACATGATCCTTTTTTACCCAACGGTATTCATTGACCGGTGGTGCATAATAACCAATTGAATATTTACTGGCATCCATCATTTTTATTTCCTCCTTTTAGCCAAAAACCTCAAGAGATAAAAAAATGTCTCTCAAGGTAAAAAACTCCTTAAGAGACGAGAATAACCCGCGGTACCACTCTTATTGTCGTAAAACGACCCCTCAGTACGATCGGCAAATATTGCGAATCGCTGCCCTTTTAACGGAAGGCTACCGGATAGACTTACTTTAATTTCACTCTATCAGCTCAAAGGCGAGTTCATAAACACAGGTCCACTGTTTTTCACCAGCCAACAGCTCGCTATAGAACGCAAGTGTTTATTTTTTCCTTATCAACGCTTTCATAAATTCATGTACTTATCATAATGAAACAATATTCATTTGTCAAGAAAGAAAATGTAAGATAATGTAAATTTGTGTTGTAAGCAAATACAAACCTGTCAAATAGACATTTTAAACAATTGGTGCTAGACTAGGAACATGAAAAAAATAAATAATTATTATAGATATAATGAAGAAGACGATCGACTTCTCGTTGAAGACATCTTAGATTTCATAAAAACATTTCTAATTTGCTCTTTGATCGTTATCTTTATCAATACATTTTTATTATCACCCAAGCAAGTTTCTGGTCGAAGCATGTACCCAACTTTGCAAAACCATCAAAAGGGAATCGTTAATGTATTAAATGCTAATATAAATGGCATCCAACGTTATGACATCGTTGTAGCTAAAGTCACGGAAGATAATGAAACATCTGAAGTAATCAAGCGTGTAATTGGAATGCCAAACGATACAATTTCTTGTAAAGATGAAGTCATTTACATCAATAACAAACCACTTGATGAACCATATTTAAATACTTCCTATAAACAAGACTGGATTTCTAAGAATTATTACTTCACAAAGAACTTCAGTGAGGTACGACTTGGGGAAAACGAATACTTCCTTATGGGTGACAATCGTCCACTATCACAAGATTCACGAGACTTTGGCCCTGTTAAAAGAGAGCAAATTATCGCAAAAGATTTTCTTATATTATGGCCACTAGATGAAATCAGCTATCTAAGTTAAAAGGCAACCTTTAAACGGTTGCCTTTTCTATTAATGACATTTTTTCTTCCCACTCACTCATTAGAGCATTGATTTCATTGTGTTTATCATCAATTTGTTGATCCAACTCTTCCATCTTCTGATAATCTTGATAATACTCTGGTTCATAACGAAGCTCTCGTAATGACTCTAAATCTAGTTCCGCTTCTTCAAGCATCTTCTCTAATTTGGCTACGCGATTTTTTAACGCTTTGGAATCCTGAAAAGAAACCTTAGTTACCGGTTGTTCTTTAACCTCTTGTACACTTTCAATAAGTTCATCATTTTTTGACTTTTCAAGATATTCTTCATAAGTCAGATCATACACAGAACTTTTATCCGCTTCCATTTTCAAGATACGGTTAGCCATCTTTTTTAAGAACATACGATCGTGACTCACAAAAAGAATTGTACCATCGTATTGTATCAACGCTTCTTCTAAAGCTTCCTTAGCTGGAATATCCAAGTGATTGGTTGGTTCATCTAACAACAACAAATTATCGTGATCCAACATTAATTTTGCTAAAGCCAAACGAACCCTTTCTCCACCGGAAAGAGAGGATACATCTTTAAATACTTCCTCCTGCGTAAAAAGAAAACTGGCCAATATATTACGAATTTCCGTTTGTGTTGCATTAGGATCTTCATCCCATAGCTCGTCCAAAACATTCTTGTTGGAAATCATCTGAGCACTCTCTTGATTAAAATAGCCTACATCAATCTGATGTCCAAACTTAAATTCTCCAGATATTTTTTCAATTTGTCCTACTAATGTTTTAATCAGAGTTGATTTCCCAATCCCATTGGATCCAATGATACCCATTCGCTGTTTCTGTAACAACTCAAATGAAACCGTTGATAACACAGAACCATCATATCCTATCTTTAAATCCTCAACTGTCAAAACACGTTTTCCACCTTTTCGATATGATGAAAAATTTGCTTTTATTCTTGATGAATCTTGTTTAGAATCTTCAATTCGTTCCATACGATCCAAATACTTTTGTTTGCTCTTGGCAAACGCAGCCTTATTTTTCTTATATCTGAATTTATCAATCAATGTCTCCAATCGTTGAATTTCTTGTTGTTGGCGAACAAAAGCTTCATGATTTTTCTTTAAATATTCATCTTTAGCTTTAATGTAATGTGTATAATTACCAACAAAACGAGTACTTTTTCCAAATTCAATCTCTACAATTTCATCTACAACATTATCCAAGAACATACGATCATGACTGACCAAAATAACTGCAAATGGATAATGTTTGATATAGTTCTCTAACCATTCAATCGATTCCATATCTAAATGGTTTGTCGGTTCATCTAACAATAAAACATCCGGTTTGCTTAACAACAGCTTTACTAGTGCAATTCGAGTTTTTTGTCCAGAGCTAAATTGGTTCAATGGTTTATCTAAATCTTCTTTTGTGAATTGAAAATGAAAGAAAACACTTTGAAGTTCTACTTCATACTGATATCCATTCAAAGCTTCGAATCGCTGCTGAAGTTTGTCATATTTTTCTAACTCTTTCTCATTGGAATCAAATTGTAAACGATTTGCCTGTTCTAACAATTGTTTTTCTAAAGACCTTACTTCTTTAAATGCATCCAAAAGTTCTTCATATACAGTCTTTGTTTCATCCAAAAAGGTAATCTGAGAAAGATACCCGATTTTAGTTCCATTCGCAACAAACCTCGAACCCGAATCCATGGGTTCTTTTTCGCATATGATCTTTAATAGAGTTGTTTTTCCACACCCATTTCGTCCTACAAGTGCAATTTTTTCATTATCTTTGATCTGAATGTTTACCCTATCGAGTACAACATCAGCCCCATAGGATTTCACAACATCATTCAGCTGTAGTTTCATCCGTTTCCCCTTCTATATCATAGTAATTTACAATCGCATTCGCTATACTTTTCGCAATTGTTTCCTTGTTTTCTAAATAATAATTTATACTGTCCGTACTAGCCAAATTGGCAAATTGAAAATAGACCGAATTCATGCCATAATAATCCGCATACATTTGATTAGACTTAGAATTTTCAGCTTGTCCAGTAAGTGTAGCTTTTCCTCCTGTTTCTCTTAACTGAGGATATAATTCAAATTTTGTGCTATTTCCTTCTTCATCCACGCGAAAAGAATCATATAAAATACCTAAATTTAAATTTTCTTGTGCACTTACATCAGGCAATTCGATTCCATTCTGTAACAACGTATATGAAATCTCGTTTGCCAAAAAACCACTTGTATATGGAGAAATCATCATAATCGGTCGTGTTTGAGTTTCATCCACAAACATCCCCAAAGAGATAAATACTTTGGCCTGTTTTTCATAACCAATTCCTGCTCTACCTGTTTTTCCATAATAACCAGGTGTTGATTCCGCATCACGTGTTAATTCAACTCGTAAACCTTCAGCTTCTAACTTTTCTTTTAACATCTCTGCTAACTCTAAACTTGCTGAAGCTTCGTTGATCAAATCGTTTCCTACTCCATAATCAATTGAGTTATCGGATTCATTATATGTATTTCCACCTGGATCTATCAAAACATCAATCGTTTTAACCATAGGTATATTATCCACTACCGAAATGAAAACATAGTTTTTATCCATTTCAATCCCAAAATCTTTTAAATAATCTTTTGACGCATGAACTTGTATATTTTTTACTGTTTCATTACGTCGCATTGTAGAAAAATTCAAGGATTCCTCTTCATCCTTAAAGTATAATCTTTTTTTGACATAATTATCATATACATATACTTCATACAAGCCTTGTGGAAGGGAGCCTAAACCGATTCCCGAATCAACACCTCCTGAGAAGGTATAACTAATTTCCTCTTTTGTTTCCACATTTTTAAGCAAGACATTCATGCCCTGCATAGGATCTACATCGCCATTGTACTCTTTTGCATAGAACATCATGGTCTCACCATAAATCAAATAATCATTAACTTCATACGTATTCTTATATTTATCTGAAACATTTTTTTCGACAGCCTTACGATCCATAATTTCTAAATATGAAATGCCAAGCTTATCCAATTGTGTGGGCCTTGTAACATACAAAAAAACTGAGATACAACTTAATGCAATCACAATTACAAATAGAATACATGTTCTTGGATTATGTAATGCTCTACCAAAAGAATATAATGTTTGAATAAATTTTCTAATCCCTTGTACAATTTTTTTCATATGATATTTATATCAAAGCCTTTAGAAAAAAACAAGATAAGAAACAACTTCACATAAAACAAGAGCATTTTTGAATCAATATATCGTTATTGGATATAGATATATCGAATACATCAAATATTATGTCGTATCATTAGAAAAACGTATTATTCGACAATCTCAAACCAAATCATTTAAAATACTTTATTATTAAGAATATAATCGAAAATATAAAAACAATCAAAAAAAAGCCAGGTAATCTCAATAAAAGAATTACCTGGAATATTTCTAGTATTTGCAACTAAAAAATCAAATTTCTTGGTGTTCTTGGATATGGTTGAACATCGCGAATGTTCTGTACACCACTTAAATACATCAACATACGATCGAAGCCTAATCCAAACCCACTGTGTTTGCATCCACCATATCGGCGAAGATCCAAATACCATTGTAATGTTTCCTGTGCAATGCCCATTTCTTTAATTTTAGCTTCCAAAACTTCATATCGCTCTTCACGTTGAGACCCACCAACAAGTTCTCCTACGTATGGAACAAGTAAATCACATGCGGCAACGGTCTTTTGATCTTCATTGACACGCATATAGAAAGCTTTGATTTCTTTAGGATAATCAATCAAGAACACAGGGCCTTTTACAACTTTTTCGCAGATATAACGTTCATGTTCGCTTTGAAGATCCATTCCCCAAAAAATATCTTTGTTTTCAAAAGTATCTTTTACTTTTTCTAGTTCTTTGATAGCTTCCGTGTATGTCATGCGTTTAAAGCTTGAATTAGCTACTTCAGTAATACGTTTGATACAATCTTTATCGATCATTTTTTCGAAGAATTCCATTTCTTCTTTAGCATGTTCTAGACAATATTTAATACAGTATTTGATCATCTCTTCAATGCAGTCCATATTGTCGGAAAGATTGGCAAATGCCAATTCCGGCTCAATCATCCAAAACTCACTCGCATGACGTGTTGTGTTTGAATTTTCCGCACGGAATGTTGGACCAAATGTATATACATTACGATATGTCTGAGCAAATGGTTCCACATGAAGTTGACCAGAAACTGTTAACTGAGCATGTTTGCCGAAGAAGTCTTTTTCGTATTCATCATCTTTACGACATGTTACTGTAAAACATTCTCCTGCACCTTCTGCATCATTTCCTGTAATTTCAGGCGTATGCACATACACAAATCCTCGATCCTGGAAGAAAGTATGGATTGCCATACTTAAAACACTTCTTAAACGGAACATTGCATAATATGTGTTAGCTCTTGGACGAATATGAGGAATTTCCCTCATATATTCAAAACTATGACGTTTTTTCTGAAGTGGATAATCGTGATCACACAACCCTAAAATTTCAACACTTGTCGCCTGAATTTCGAAAGGTTGTTTTGCCTCTGGTGTCAATACCACTGTACCTTTTACTTCCAAAGCTGAACCAAGTGTAATCTTTGATATTTCATCAAAATTATTCAAAGTATCTGTATATACAATTTGTACATTGGAAAAACAAGATCCATCGTTCAATTCAATAAATCCCAAAGCTTTTGATTTTCGATTAGTTCTTACCCAGCCTTGTAATACAACTTCTTTTTGATCATAATGTTCAAATGTTTCTTTTAATTTTTTTACTAACATAATAACTTTCCTTTCCATAAAAAAAACGTCCCTGTATCAGGAACGATAATAACCGCGGTGCCATCCGATTTCATACAAAAAAGTATGCTCTTCATTGAATAGATAACGGTCTTCAACCGAAACTGTCTACTTAATTTCTCCAGTTTAACTCAGCAGCTGTTACCTTAGAAAACAAGTACGATCTATCTTTCACCATCGATAGATTCTCTATGACGCCTTTATTTACCAGATTTCTGCTTCTTTGTCTTTGATTCCAATGAATTGGTCATAAAAACCAGTTCTTGAATAGATGATACCACATCAATACTTTTTATGACAACCCCTTTAGGTGCCAAAAAATGTTGGTGTGTAAAATCTACGATACCCGTAATTCCACAATCCACTAAACGATCCACAGTTTCCTGAACATTATGCGAAATCGTTAAGATTGCAATACGACATCCTTTAGGGATCTTTTCCTCTAGAAGATCCATAGAATAGACCTCTACACCAAATTGTGTGCCACATTTGGATTTATCAACATCAAAAGCACACTCAATTTCACCTACGACATAATCCCACTTATTATAATTCATCAGGGCACGCCCCAAGTTCCCTGCTCCGACTAAAATTATTTTCTCATCAAAGTTCACACCAAGCTGTCCATTGAAAATTTCGATAAGTTTATCCACATCATAACCATATCCTTGTTTACCAAGATTTCCTAAAAAAGAAAAATCTCGGCGAATCGTTGTCGGCTCAATATCAACAAAACTTGAAAGTTCCTTTGACATTATTCTCTCAACACCATTTTTTTGTAAACGACGAAGCGCCTTGAGATAAACAGGATAACGCTGAAGAGTGGCTTTAGGTACATTATTTGCTGTCATAAATACATCTCCATTTGTTCTATTCCTATTCTATCACTTTTTTAATGTTTGTGAAACAGTGAACAAATAAAATTCTATACTGAAAGAAACTAAATGATTTTTGTATCAAAATAAAACAATAAAATGGTACAGTGAACAAACGGCGTTGTTCTTAAAACAAAGATGGCCAGCTTGTAAAAAAACTCATGGAACCATAATTTGTTGAAAAAACTCAATATATTTATGGGACTTGTGGGCGTTATATTTGTATTGAAAATAACGAAAACAGAAGATTGCAAAGGTGGAATTTAGTGTTTAAGCCATTGAATATCGCAAAATTTCATTTAAGAACAACCAACTATACAATGAAAACTCATGTGGTATTTATGAGATAGAAAACGATAGAAGAAGAGCATCTGATAAAATACTTGCTGAAAATAAAGATATGAAGTTCAAACAAATGAAACCTGTATTAACTATTGGAGAATATAAAGAATGTCCACATACAGAAGTACAAAAATTAACCCTTGATGAAATGAAACAATATATAGGCGAACGTTACATATCAATTTACTAATTTCATATCTGGTAAGAATATATCGGTTAATAGATACAATTCTGCTTTTCTAAATCAGGAAGGCGTTGTTTATAATACAAGGAAAAACACCTCAGAGTCAGCAAATTGTATCCTTACCACTACGATGTTTTCAGTATAAAAAAATAAAAAGTCATCCTTCGATGACTATTCATGTGAATTTGGATGAACAGAAAGATCAACAGCAAGACACAATGGATCAAGCTCTTCCTGTAAAATCATCAATCGATTTTCAAAAACATAAGGGTATCCTACTCTGATTAAAACAACATACGAACCCACATACATTATCAAAGAAAGGATCCAACTCAATATGAAGCTTACATTACAAACCAAAACGATCGAAGCTAAAAACACGATCGAAATAAATAATGATATAAATAAAGCTTTTTTCTTAAAATCTAAAGCCATATTTTTATAATATGGTCTTTTTTTATTTAAGAATGCCAACGTATATTCATCAAAACTATCACTAAACTCAATATTCTTGATATTTTTGTTGAGTTTCTTCATGTTCTTGCATTCTGCCATCTGTTGAATCCGTAAGATACAATACATCATAGCTTTTTTCTTCTCTAATTTGTGATATTTCTGATAATAAAGTTCGAACAATTTCATATAATCATTGTCAGATATTTTGGTAGAAATCATTGATTCAGCAATCCCATCAAGGCGCTCACTCAATACATCACTAAAAATCAAAGTATTATCTCGAGAGCGTCGTTCAATTTCTTTTAATGCACCTAAAAAGTGATCTGCCATAATTATGCTTTTTTATAAGCTTTCAATGCCTGAGCAATTTGATCTGGGCAGGAAGTTGGTTTCGTGTGACAACGAATTCCTTCAAGTTTTTCAATTGCCTCATCAATTGGCATTTCTTTTAATAATGATGAGATTCCTTGCAAATTTCCATGACAACCTCCAACAACTTTTAGATCTTTGATCTTGTCATCCTCTATTTCAAATTCAAATAATCTTGAACACACTCCACTTGGTTGATAATTAAATTTTTCCATACTTTACCATTCCTTTCTTTAATCTTAAATAAACCTGATTGCTAATAATCGCAATCAATAAACCACTTACAATGGATAAAGCCAACAATATTGGCAAAAATAATTGCATAAAATATTGCTGATATATCAATGTTATCATAATAACCTGCCCAACACTGTGAAAACAGGCACCGATAACACTAATTCCATAAATCGAAAAAACTTTTGCTTTTTTAAATATGGTCATCATAACCAATGACAACAATCCCCCAGACAACGATAGCCAAAAACTAACCGAGAAAATCGTTCCCATCATCAAAGAGGCCAATACGATACGAAGTAAAGCTACACACCACATAGAAGGTATATCCCATAACATCAATGTCAATAAAGAAACAATATTCGCAAAACCAATTTTAAAACCTGGAACAAAAATGACAATAGGCACAAAGCTCTCGATAATTTGCAACACAATTCCACATCCAACCATCAAGGCTAGAAAAATAATCTTTCGCGTACTTTTCATTGAATCAACAGATCCTCCTTTGGATTATCTGCTTCTATGGTAACGACTGTATCATTGGGCAGACAAACAATAGGAACATTAGGATCTGAAACAAAACCTTGTTTTGAACATATATGCTGTGGACTATTCTCTTGTGTCACACGAACTTGGTTATCTTTAACTTCAATATGCACTTTTCCATTCGTACCATTCACTTCATATTCTTTATCCTGGCTCAAATCAATGCGCAATACTTCCTCATTAGAAACCGTAACAACAGCCGTATTAGAAGCCGGAGCATTATTTAAAATTGGAATAAACAACAAAAGTGAAGTTACCATCAACAAAACGATCAAAATTTTATCTGCCTTTGTCATAAAGGCATTATACAACAAATTAACCCAAGGTACTATCTAAAATCATCATACAAACAAATCCTAGTGAAAATAAAATCGTACCAACATTAGAATGTTTACCGTGTTGGCTAGAAGGAATTAATTCTTCTACCACACAATAAACCATTGCACCTGCAGCAAAAGCTAACAACCAAGGCAATAAAGGTTTAATAAGATGACTTGCGAAAATTGTTATAATAGCGCCAATTGGTTCAACGATACCTGAAGCACTACCATATAAAAAAGCTTTAAAACGACTCATCCCAGAATGATGTAAAGGCATAGAAAGAACAGCTCCTTCAGGAATATTTTGAATTGCAATACCTAAAGCCAAAGCAAAGGCTGCACCTGTACTCATGGCTACACTTTGATCCACAATTGAAGCAAAAACAATTCCTAAAGCCATTCCTTCAGGAATATTGTGCAATGTCATGGCTAAAAATAACTTAGTTGTTTTGGCCCAAGAAGTTTTTACACCTTCTTCTTCATCGCTGTTAACATGGATATGCGGTATGACAACATCCAAAATCAGCAAAAATCCAATACCACCAAAAAAGCCTAAACTCGCAATCATCCATCCGATATTCCCATCACTTTCAGCTTGCTCAATACTTGGTAATAAAAGACTAAATACACTAGCTGCCATCATTACGCCACCAGCAAACCCCATAAGAGCTTTTTCTACAATTTCTGGAAAATCTTTTTTTAACAAAAATACCATAGCACTCCCTAAAATCGTACCTAAAAAAGGAGCCAACACACCAATAACTATATTAATATTCATAATACTATCCTAAGTAATATTTACATGCACATTTTTTTCAACTGCATTACCATAACGATCAGAAATCTTCAACACAATATCTACACTTCCTGCTTCTGCTGTACTAAAATTTTGATTCACACTATATGAGACACCACTTAAATCACTAGCATCAAAATACTGTGACCAGTCAATAATAGTTTCTCTGGCAACACTAATTTCGGTCGGAGCATTGTTTACTGTTGGAGGTTGAGTATCCTTGATTTTAATTTTAAACGGGTACTCTTTATCTCCATCCACAATCTTAAAATCGTATTCTCCAACAACTAGATAATCCATAGTACCTGTAATAAATCGATTATCCTTCTTACGAATTCCATTCGAGACTGCTTGAACGCTCATGTTGGATGTATCGTAGTTCATGTTCTCTTTTACATAAAGAGCCGGATTGGCATAGACATCTTTTCCTAATTCAATCGTAAATGTCTGTTTTTGAAGTTCAACCTGATTCGAACATCCTGTACAGACTAATAAACAAATTAATATGATCCATAATTTACGCATTGAGATCCTCCATTACTTCCATAGCCAATTCTTTAATTTTTGCTAAACGATGCTTCATTCCAGATTTAGAAATAATGTCCCCGTATTCACGATATACTTCATCGCATAACTCATTCATACTTGCCTCTGGAAATTTCTTTCGAATCGTGATTACATTTTGGATTTTTTTCGAAATTTTAAGCTTTGATGCATTTTTTTCTATAATCTCAATATATTCCAATTGCTTCTTAGCAGCTTTCATTGCTTTCATTTCATTGGCAACTTCACAATTATCCAAACGTGTGATTTGATTGTAGAAATCTCTTTGTATACGTGAATCTTCAAATTCAAATAAAGCATCCGATGCATTACACAAACGTAAAAAATCGGCAATTTTTTCTCCAGACTTCATATACACGACAAACTGACTCTTGCGTTTAATGATCTTGGCTGGCAAATAAAACCGTTCCATGAGTTTTTGAATCGTTTTGGCAAGATCTTCATCCGTGCAAGAAATTTCCATATGATAATTTGTTGTCTTGGGATCATTGATCGATCCACTTGCCAAAAAACATCCTTGAAGATAAGCTCTTGCCATTTTTTCAGAGCGAATCATCTTTGAACGAGGCGTTGTATGAAGTCCTGTATCTGTCATGATCTGCAGATCTTGCAATATCTCTTCAGCTTTTTCATAAACCTGAATTCGATAAATATTGTTTTTCTTTAACTGCATTTTTTTTAGTACCGCCAGCCGCGGATCAACACGATAATTTTGTTTCAAAAGTTGAAATACATGCTTGGCAATCGTCGCATTCTCACTTTGAAAAGATAAATACATTCCCTGCCAGTTCATATGCAAACTAGCACGTATTTGAAAAAGCGCACATAACTGTGCTTTGGAGGAATTAGTATCAACTTCATCTTTGCATATTTGATTTTTAACCTCACTTGTAAATGACATGCAATTCCTCCTCCTACATTCTTTGTATCACTTCTTCGATTACTTTCTTTACCGCATCAGGATTATGACGAATTCGTCCTTTTTCATCAAACATGATCAATTTACGAACAATGATTTCATAAGAATGCTCGTGTTCCTTGACCTTCACAGGATAACTTCCCTGTTTTGCATAAGCGTCCAATATGTTTTGTGGGATATAAGAATCATTTACGATTGCAAGATCAACTGCATTTTTAAAGGAATGTTTTTCAATTGCTCGAATATGATCTTCCACACTAAAATTATCAGTTTCTCCAGGTTGAGACATCGCATTACAGAAATAAATTTTCTTACATGGATTCCGCTTAATTTCATCAACAATTTCTGGGATGATTAAATTTGGCATGATCGATGTATAAAGCGATCCTATTCCATAAATAATCAAATCAGCCTTACGAATTGCTTTGAGCGCATCACTTTGGGGTTCAACCCTATTTTGATAAAACACATGGTCAATAGAGTTGTTTACTGTAGGAATGTTATTCTCCCCACGCACTAAGGTTCCATCTTCCATCATGGCATACAGAGTCACTGTATCTAAAGTACTGGGCAAAATGGTTCCCTTAACTTTTAAAATTCGACTAATGGCCTGAATAGCCCCCATAAATGAACCGGTAATATCCATCAAAGATAGAAAAATCAAATTTCCTAAATTATGACCTCCTATATCTTTGCTACCCTCAAAGCGATAACTCATCATATCCCGAAATAAATGCTCATTTTCATCTGCAGCCATTGCACAAAGAACATGACGTATATCCCCGACAGCCGGTACATTATAAATATCGCGAATTCTTCCTGTACTACCTCCATCATCAGCCACTGTTACAATAGCCGTTAAATCAACATTATCCAGTTTTTTCATTCCCATCAACATACTGGAAAGCCCTGTACCACCACCAATAACTACAATATTTTTCATGCTTCTTCGCCTCCAATGTCACGATGAGATTTAAAGCATTGATATTGAGTTTTATATTGGTCAAATAACCAATTACAAATGGAAACAGAACGATGTTGTCCACCTGTACAACCTATAGAAACAATCATATGTGATTTATTTTGCTCATCATAGCACTTAAAGACATAATCTAAATAATCTTTCAAATATTTTATAAATTGCTTGGTTTCCTCTTTTTCCATAACATAGTCATATACTTCTTTATTGTTACCAGTCTTATTTCTTAACTCTGGTTCATAAAAAGGATTTGGCAAAAAACGTACATCAATCACACTATCTGCATCCATTGGCACTCCGTGTTTAAACCCAAAAGACTGAAAAGTAATTGAAAACTCACTAACAACATCCATATTTTTAAAACGATGTCTAACCTTACTAGCAAGAGCGGCAGTTGTTAGTTTTGTTGTATCAATGTGAATCGTATTTTTGGCATTTTCTTGTATATGATCAAAAAAATCTCTTTCGATCTCAATAGCTTCTTCAAGTGTAGTTGCCATTTTATTCGAAATCATTGGATGTTGTCGACGTGTAAACCGATATCTCAACAATAGTTCTTCATCACTACAATCTAAAAAGATAATCTGTATATGTTTAGAAATATTCTGAAAATAATTAACAAAATAAACATAATCGACCGCACTTATCGCAAAGGCAATATATTTATAACGAGATTCCTCTTCTAAAAGTTTTTCTAGATCAGATAAAAGTTCTTTAGGAAAATTATCAATACAATAATAGCCTAAATCTTCTAAAGCATTCATTGCACTAGATTTCCCAGCACCTGACATTCCCGTTACCAATACGATTTTTTCATTCATCATATACACCTCTTTTAGCTAAAATCTGTCTCAAATTTTTCTAGCGACATAATATCACCAATTAATACTATTCCATCTCCTGCTTTAAACTCTTGATTAGGATCTATATCCGTAATTGTTTCATTATTATGTTCTATTGCGATAATATTTAATCCATACCGCTTTCTAATATTACTAGATAAAACTGTTTTTCCAACCAATTCATCAGGCACTTTCACTTCATAAATTTGTGTTTTTTTGTTGATACTAAAAAAATCAATTACATGTTTAGCCATTAGTTTGCCCGCCAATCGAATTGCCATATCATGTTCCGGATACACGACTTGAGCACCTAATTTTTCTAAAATCATACCTTGGTCTCGAGTTGTTGCTTTGGCAATGATTTTTTCTACCCCCAAATTAACCAAATGCAAAGTTGTTAGAATACTTACATCAATCATAGTTCCAATACAAACGACAACGACATCACAATTACGGATGCCCGCCTCCTCTAAGGTTTCTTGATTTAGATTTTCACATACAAAAGCATATTCCGTAAGATTTCTAACTTGTTTGACTCGTTCAGGATCTCTATCTAATGCAATAATGTCATTACCAGCTTTGGCTAATGTTGTAGCCAAAGCCATCCCAAAACGTCCTAATCCAATAACGCCATATGTCGTTTTTTTCATTTTTTTCATGATTATTCCCTCTCTAACCTATCATTATATTCTCTTCAGTATAACAAATATTTCTTGATTCCTTAAAAACCCAGAGGCTCGCAATGGTTACTGGACCAAGTCGTCCAATAAACATTATCGCCATCAACACTAACTTGCTGATCATACATAAGTTCGCTGTCAATCCACAACTAGAACCTACAGTTGCAAAAGCACTTGTCACTTCAACTAATACATCTGACATAGATGCAGATGGTTCTAAAATCATTATAATGTATGTTCCCCCTAGAACAACCAATAGTCCAAAAAATAAAACGACCAATGCTTTAGTAACAACCAAATCTGGAATACGTCTTTTAAAAGCTGTATTTCGATTCAAATTAAATGTTGATGAAATTGATTTTAACATTATCACAAAAATCGTAGTTGTTTTAATACCACCACCAGTGGAGCCAGGGGAAGCACCGATAAACATTAATATAATCATCACAAACAAACCAGCATGAGTGAAATTACTTAGTGGAAACGTACTAAATCCTGCTGTACGAGCAATCACACTTTGAAAAAAAGCACCCAACCAAGTAATATCTTCTGTCAATTTAATTAGTAAAGTTCCAAGCAGTAATAATGAAACTGTCATAAACAAAACAACTTTTGTTTGAAGCATAAGTTGTTTCCAAGAACGTTTTTTTATAATATCTAGCTCTACTAAAAAACCCATACCTCCCAAAATAACTAAAATAGCTGTTACAATATTTAAATAAGCATTACTTTGATACATCAACAAAGAATCAGATCCTCCTAACACATCAAAACCTGCATTATTAAAAGAACTGATAGAATGAAACAAAGAAATCCACAGTGCATCAAAAAACGTGTGATCTGATACAAAAACAAAAAACGATAAAATTAAACCAATAAACTCTATTCCAAATGTTATCAAAAATATTTGTTTTAACAATTTGATCAACCCTTGAAAATTCGAAAAATTCATTGACTCTTTAATCAACTGCCGAGATTTTAATCCAATCTTTTTTTTAGCCAACAAAACAAAAAGAATTCCCATGGTCGCAACTCCTAATCCTCCAACTTGTATTAAGATTGCGATAACTATCTCCCCAAACCACGAAAAAGTATTACCTACTTCAACCGTCGAAAGGCCTGTAACACAAACTGCACTCGTGCTAACAAACATTGCATCAACTAAATCAATTTTTTTTCCTGTTTCTAATGAAATTGGCAAAGACAATAATACTCCTCCTGAGATGATCACACTTAGAAAACCCAAGCAAAGAAGCCTACCGGGGGATAATTTTTTTATTCGACGAATCAACACGGAACCTGCCTCCTAAAATTCTTCTCAAATTATATCACATACTAGATATTTTTGATAAAATTAAAGTAAGGAGGTTAAATTATGAATCCAATTCTTTTTCTTGATATAGATGGAGTACTAAATCCACATATTTGTCCACAATATGAATTAGATTACGAATTAAATAAAAAGCTCTCAGAAAAATTCAATAATCCCGCAATCAAAAAACTCAACATCTATTTTGTAAATCAAATATATTATGGCTTTAACAAAAAAAGTTGTGAATTGATTCAAAAACTAGTAAATGAATTTGATGCAAAAATTGTTTTGACTAGCTCTTGGCGCTTATATTACACAAAAGAAGAAATTGAAAGTATGTTTGAAATAGCCGGAATTCATAATGCATTTATAGATTTTACAGCACAAGGAAATCCACGAAACTCTGTAATTCGTGAATACATATATGCGCACAATATTAAAAGATTTCTTGTTATTGACGATTTTGATATGCACAATAATTTTGGATATCGTTTTATTCAAACATCACATTTCTTTAATGAAGCCAATTATCATCAAGCCCGCTATGCTCTCAAGCTTCAAGAAAATCTATGAAAAAAATAATTTATACTATTCTAACTTTTTGCATCATGCTTTTGATATTCTTTTTTTCTTCCCAGAATGGAGATGATTCTGCCAAAACCAGCGGATTCATCTTCTCATTATTTCCCTTTTTGAAAAATATAGAGAATGCTGAATTTTATATCAGAAAATTTGCCCATTTTTCTATATATTTTCTTCTAGGAATTAGCACTTATAAAATGTTTGATGCCTATAAATATAGAAAATACAAACTTCTTCTATACAGTATAGTCTTCTGTATATTTTATGCCTGCACCGATGAGTTCCATCAATCTTTTTCAGCTGATAGATCTCCCCAATTATTTGATGTGTTTATTGATGCATGTGGAGCTTCCCTATCAAATGTCTTATCTTACTGCTTTTTTCAAAGAAAATAGCAGTTTTTTTATAAAAATGGCTATATCATCCCAAAATTTGGCTTAAATTGACATTTTTTTGATGAATATGCTACGATTTGTAAGGTGATTGACATGGACAAACGAAAGAGAAAAATTTCACGACCTTTTAAAATAGGTGGGTATTTAATAATTATATCTACTTTAGTAATTTTTATTGTTCCCTTGATTAGAAATACAATTCACCCCATTAAATATATAGCCTCAAATGAAAATACATTGACTATTAATGTACCTTACATCATTAATGGCGAAGTGGATGAAACTTCAATAAAGATTCCTCGTGGAACAAAAGTTCACATCACTCAAAAAGGCACAGAAACATCACAAATAAAATATGAAGGTCAATTAGTTTCTGTTCCAAATGAAAACCTGGTTGATTCAATAGAAGATTGTGTACAAATCGAAAACGTATATCCAAGGCGTCTTCTTAACTTACGAAAAGAAAAGGATGGTAGTTTAAGTGATGCCATCGTTAAAAAAGGAGAAAAAGTAAAGGTATTAAAAGTAGACCCTGATGACCTTGACACAACAACAGGTAATGTTAAATGGTATCAAGTTGAAAAGGATGGACAAAAATATTATCTTAGTGGTCAATACGTAGAAACCAGCAAAGAACTAGCTTTAACAAATTACTCCTCTTCCATTTCCTATTCAACATATTGGGATGCTTATTATGGAGAAAATTATTCAAAAAATGCATATATTGATCAAGTAGATTACAAACCACAAGAAGTTCCAAATTACAAAAATAATCCATTAAAAGAAAATGTTAATTCCGTCCATGTATCTTTGGAAAATTTAATCAAAAATAAACAATACTATATGGATTTAAACGATACAACCGGAATCAATTCATTAGTAGTTGAAGTAAAAGGTGATGGCGGATATATCTTTTATGAAAGTGACGTGCCAAAAAAATATTTATCCGATCCTGATGAAGCTACTAATAGTGCCATCACATCAAAAGATGAGTTATCTGATTTGTTTAAAGAATTACAAGATGATGGATTCTATGTTATCGCACGTATTGTTACTTTTAAAGATGCCATCTTTGCAAAACAAAACCCAGAAGATTCCATTACAGATCAAAACGGGAATCTATTACTACACAATGATGAATATTGGCCAAGTGCTTTTTCTAGAAATGCATGGAGTTATAATGTTGACATTGCCAAAGAAGTTGCTCAATGCCATGTAAACGAAATTCAATTTGATTATGTTCGATTCCCCGATGGTACTCTATCAAAAACGTTAGATGGAACAATTGATATGCACAATACGTATAACGAAAGCAAGACCAGTGCTGTACAAGGTTTTTTAATTTATGCTAAAGAAGAACTTCAACAATATCAAGTTTATGTAGCTGCAGATATCTTTGCATGGCCTGTAGTTGCCCAAGACGATCAGGATATAGGACAATTCTTACCGGCTATCGCTAATGTTGTCGATGTTGTATCACCAATGCCATATACAGATCATTTCTCTATGGGAGCTATGGGTATCGAAAATCCCTCTGCCAGCCCAGAGGAAACACTTTATCAATTCTCTTTAATTACAAAACAAACATTAGATTCCATCGAAACTCCTTCTATATATCGTACTTGGATCCAAGGATATGGTGATTTCGGACCAGATGATATGATTTCTCAAATCAATGGTATAAAAAATGCAGGATATCAAGGATATATGGTTTGGGCAGGAAGTGGAAGCCAAGAAATTTTGGACCCACGTAAAGATGGATTTATTGATAGTTCTAAATAAGCATTTTAAAACAGGACTTCTAATAGTCCTGTTTTATTATTTATCATGAAACT